>JAFGSY010000031.1 GCA_016934315.1 Candidatus Anaeroferrophillus wilburensis
AGAATAAGCTCTATCAGCAAAATACGAAACATAAGGCACTGACTGAAAGATAAAAAACGGTTTTACAAATAAACCATAGCAGGATTTATGTCAAGGCAATATGAGCATTGCGGCCGTACATCCGGCAGCCGATTTTCTCCAATCATAATGAATAATTGCACAATCTCTGGGTGCCAGGAAGCAAAAATGAAAAGTTTTTTTTACTTGACATTTCATTGTCCCTCTTATAGAAAAACTGTTCCGGTATAATAAATACATATACATTTTTTCCGCTGCCGGTCCCGATCTTTGTACCACCTGTTTACCGGGTGAATGGAAGCCTCATCACCTAAAATGAAACGTTAATTTATTAATATGAATTTATTAATAATTGGTGTGTAAACAAACAATGCAAACGAAGGAGGGATTTCATGGCCGAAGCAACTGAATTGAAAAAAGTCTATCCAGTACCGGAAGAGTTTCGCAAAAAGGCTTTCTTCAAAAGCCGGGAAGAGTACCAGAAGCTGTATGACGAATCCATCAACAACAACGATGCGTTCTGGGCCCGGATCGCCGAGGAATATGTTACCTGGTTTAAAAAGTGGGATCAGGTCCAAGACTGGAAATTCAGCAAAGATGAAGTATATCTCAAGTGGTTTGTCGGCGGCAAACTGAACGTCTCCTACAACTGTCTTGACCGCCACCTGGAAAAACGCGGCGATCAGGTCGCCATCATCTGGGAAGGCAACGAACCCACCGTCGACCGCAAGTACACCTACAAACAGCTCCACGAACAGGTCTGCAAATTCGCCAACGTCATGAAAGCCCATGGCATCAAGAAGGGCGACAAGGTCACCATCTACCTGCCGATGATCCCCGAACTGGCGGTAGCCATGCTGGCCTGCACCAGGATCGGCGCCATTCATTCAATCGTTTTCGGTGGTTTCTCCGCCGACGCCCTGAAAGACCGGATCCAGGATTGTGAATCCACCTTCCTGATCTCCTGCAACGGCTACTATCGCGGCGCTAAAATCATCAACCAGAAAGCCAATGTCGATGCCGCCGTGGCCATGTGCCCGACGATCAAAAACACCGTCATTGTCAGACATGAAGAACTTGATGTTCCCATGAATGCCGTGGATCTCTGGTGGGATGAAGAAATGGCCAAAGTCGATGCCAACTGTGAACCGGAATGGATGGACGCCGAAGATCCGCTGTTCTTCCTCTACACCTCCGGCTCAACCGGCAAACCCAAGGGGGTTATCCACACCACCGGCGGTTACCTGGTCTACACCTCATTCACCCACAAAAATATCTTTGACTACCATGACGGGGATATCTATTTCTGCGCCGCCGATATCGGCTGGGTAACCGGCCATTCGTACATCGTTTACGGCCCCCTGTGCAACGGCGCCACCTCGGTGATGTTTGAAGGCGTACCCAACTACCCGGACGCCGGCCGCTACTGGGATATCATTGGCAAACACAAGATCAACACCCTGTATACCGCGCCGACCGCCATTCGCGCCATCGCCGGCCAAGGCGAAAGCTATGTCACCAGCCGTCTGGACAAGCTTGACAGCCTGACCCTGCTGGGCACGGTTGGCGAACCCATCAACCCGGAAGCCTGGAAATGGTATTTTGAGCTTCCCGGCCGCAGCAAATGCCCCATCGTTGACACCTGGTGGCAGACGGAAACCGGCGGCATTCTGATCACCGGCCTGCCCGGCGCCATCGACATGAAGCCCGGCTATGCCACTACGCCGTTCTTCGGCTGCGATCCGCTGATTGTCGATCCGGCCACCGGCGTTGAGATCAAAGGTCCCGGTGAAGGCGCGCTCTGCATCCGGCGCCCCTGGCCCGGCCTGATGCGCGGCGTCTACGGCGATCCCGAACGCTTCAAAATGACCTATTTCGTCCAGTATGACGGCTACTATTTCACCGGTGACGGCGCCATGCGCGAGGACAATGGCGACTACCGGCTCATGGGCCGTATCGATGACGTCATCAACGTTTCCGGTCACCGGATGGGAACTGCCGAAGTGGAGAGCGCCCTGGTATTGCATGACAAGGTGGCGGAAGCCGCGGTGGTTGGCATGCCGCATGATGTGAAGGGTCAGGGAATCTACGCCTATGTCACCCTCAATGCCGGCGTCGAAGGCAACGATGCGCTGAAAAAAGAGCTGGTCAACCTGGTGCGCAAGGAGATCGGCCCCATCGCCAGCCCAGATATGATCCAGTGGGCTCCGGCACTGCCGAAAACCCGCTCCGGGAAAATCATGCGCCGCATCCTGCGCAAGATTGCCGCCAATGAAGTCGATCCCAAAGGCTTCGGCGACACCTCAACCCTGGCCGACCCCTCCGTGGTCCAGAGCTTGGTTGACACGAGAGAAAACCGCGGTTAAACCAGCGGTTGTCAATTCACACCAAAAAGGCGGGCTGCAAAGCCCGCCTTTTTTCTTGCCAAGTTTCCAGGACGTTGTTAAGTTGTTGCGTTGCTGCTTCGATTGCTGAACAAGGAACCGTTTAACAACGTCCCCGAAATCCGAATTGCAAATGGAACCTGGAGAAACTCAACAACTCAACAACGCCCCCAAACCGATTGTCGGTTTCACCTCAACCATTCCGGTGGAGGTGCTGCTGGCGGCCGGGCAGGTTCCCTGCGATCTCAACAATCTGTTCATCAATGATGCCAATCCGGGGCTGCTGATCGAAGAGGCGGAGATCGCCGGTTTTCCGGCCACCACCTGTGCCTGGATTAAGGGGATTTACAGCACGGTTAAAAAATCCGGCATCAAAAAAGTCATTGCGGTGGTCAGCGGCGACTGTTCCAGCACCCATGCCCTGGCCGAGGTGCTGGAACATGACGGCATCGAGACGGTTCCTTTTGCCTTTCCCCTGGATCGCCGCCGCAAGGCCATGGACGATTCCCTGGCATCCTTCTGCAGCCACTTTGGCGTCACCCTTGCGCACGCTGAACAGTGCAAACTCTCCCTGGACCAGATCCGCCGGCAGTTGGAACATCTTGACCGGCTCACCTGGGATGAGCAGCTGATCACCGGCGAGGAAAATCATCAGTGGCTGGTGGCCGCCAGTGATTTTGCCGGCGATCCCCGGCAATTCACCGGCCAGCTGGAAACGTTTCTGGCCGACGCCCGCCGTCGACAGCCCCATATCCGGCCGGTCAGGCTGGGAATCATCGGCGTGCCGACGATCATCTCCAACCTCTATGCCACCATTGACCAGCTGGGGGCCGGGGTTCTCTTTAATGAGGTCCAGCGCCAGTTCAGCATGCCGGCGGCAAAAGAGCATGATCTGGCCGGCCAATACCTCGCCTATACCTATCCCTACGCAGTCAGCGGCCGGATCAGCGACATCAGGAAGGAAACCGCCCGGCGCCATCTCGATGGCATCATCCACTACGTCCAGTCCTTCTGCTTCCGCCAGATAGAGGATATCATCATCAAAAGGGAACTGCCGGTGCCGGTGCTGACCATTGAAAGCGACCGGCCGGCAACCGTTGACGGCCGCACCATCACCCGCTTGGAAACCTTTATTGAAATGCTCCGCAGCCGTCAAAAATCCCGCCATTGATGTTTTATTTCTGACAAGAACCTGCCGCAACCTGGTTCTCCATCTGCCTCAAGCCTGCAAGCACCTCCCTTTTCAAAACAAACTTATCCTTTTATTTCAGTTAGTTAAAAAACAGCCAGCCGGCAGTCATCTTTGTTTGGCTGTTTTCACCAGCGTGGTACGCTCTTTGCTCCTGATAAAACAGAGGCCAACGAGTGAAGTGCTTCGAGCCACAACATCAATGGAGACCACGGATGGTAAAAACCATTTTGCAGCTTATCCAGCAGGCCAGGGAAAGCGCTCAGGCGCTGTGGGCTCCCATGCTGGCAAAAAGGCGGCCGTTCCTGGCCGGCCACCAGTTGGCCTTTTCCGGTATTCCTTTCAGTCAAGCGGAGATGATGTACCAGGCAGACCATGAGGTTGCCGGCGGCAGCCAGCCGCAGCCACTGAAGTTCATTCAGCACTTTTTCAACGCCATGAGCAACACCCATCAGGATACCCTGCTGACAACCGCCGGCAGCTTATTGCTCCAGCTGGCCGGCAACCGAAAGATCGTTTTTGTCGAATACGACCATGGCAGCCTGATTCTTCATACCCCTGGCCCGCTGATTGAGGCAGACTCTCCCTTCGGCCAACAAATCCTCAAGGCCGGCAAAGCCTGCTACCGAAAAACCGGCGAACCGATAACCGGATTTGCCATACAGAGCCTGGAAGGCTTTTCCCAAGCCAGCCAGATCAGTGCATCACATGATCACCTCAGCCAGCCGGTCGGCCCCCATGAAATCGGCCCGGAGCATCTGTTGGCCGCCTTCTTTGCCGGTGATAAAGACCAATGGCAGTGGTCCCGGGAAACCGACCAACTGCTCAATTTCTGCCTGCAGCACGTGGCCATCCGCATGCGGGAAATTCAAACCCTGACGGAACTGCGCAGCAACGCCAACACCGACCCCCTCACCGGGGTGCATAACCGACGCTTTTTTCACCAGACGTTGACCAGGGAAAGCGAGCGGGCCAGCCGGCACCATCAGCCCCTTTCCCTGATTATGCTCGATATCGATCACTTCAAAACCGTCAATGATACCTTCGGACACCTCACCGGCGACCATATTCTGCAGCAGGTTAGCACTCTTGCCAGAGAAAGTATTCGTACCATTGACACCATCAGCCGCTACGGTGGCGAAGAGTTTGTGGTCATTCTGCCGCAGACGGCAATCACCGACGCCGCCGTTATCGCCGAGCGGCTGCGCACCAGGATTGCCCGGTTTCCATTCCTGGGACCGGGCGATAAGCCGCTGGCCATCACTGCCAGCCTCGGGGTGGCCTGCTGGCCGGGAAGCGGCTGCCTCAGCCGCCAGGGAACGGAACTGGTGCAGGCCGCCGACCGGGCCCTCTATGCCGCCAAAGATACCGGCCGCAACCGTACCTGCACCGCCCCCAGTCAGCCGCTGGCGGGCACTGGCAGCAAGAGAAAAGCGGTTGTCTTTGTACCGCCGGCATGCTAGAGATTTCCCATGGAACAACAAGACCGACGCCTTTTCAACCGCCTCTCCGTCAGCCTGCTGTTTCGCTGTCAAACCCTGACAGGAGAAGAATCGCTCCCGGCCTTGACAACCCTGGCCGCTGAGGAGAACCCGTTATCCTCCTGGTTTGCCGACCTGCGGCCCTCGCCGCCGGCCGCCTTTGTGGAAACCGACGATAACGGCTACTACCGGAAGATGTCCACCTACCTGGAGGTGGTTGAACGGAAGATCTCCCTGCTCAGCACCATGGCTTACCATCCGGAAGTGCGGGATTTTTTCCTCCAGCAGCCGACCGCCCTCGGTCTCAGCGCCACCGGCATCTCCTTCACGGTACCAACAGCCTATCAACCAGGCACCATACTCGCACTGACCCTTTTTCTTCCCCATGCAGCCCTGCTGTTCTCCTGCCGGGGCAAGGTCCTGCGGACCACCCCCCGGGAGACCAGTGACCAGCAGCAGAGTCACCTGATTGCCGCCCAGTTTATCGATCTGCCCAAAGGCCTGGAAGATGAGATTTCCCGCTTTCTGATTCTAACCGAAAGAAAACGGCTCAACAACACCCGCCAGAATGATGAAAAAAAAGCGTAAGATCAGCAAAAAAAAGCATCCGAAAGCAACCAGCACCAGGCCGTCCCTGTTCACCTTCCTGTTGATCTTCTGCCTGGGCGTGGGCCTTGCCTTTGCCGCCGTCTACCATTTTCCCCGCCTGGCCCCCAGAAACCTGAAACCCACCATCCGGCAGGCAGCGGCAACCATTCAGCAGTGGAAGGAAAAACTCTGGCCGACACCTGACTCGACGTCAAGACGACCGGCAACAGGTACTTCGACATCTCGGCCGATAACGGCAAAACAAGCACATACAACCCCTCCCCCGGCAACCCTGTATGTCACCCTTTACAAAGCAAGCCCGGACTACAGCAGCCTCACCACCACCACCAAGCTCCTGCAGCAGGACAACGACCGCCAACGGCTGGCCAGGCAGATTTTCAGCGAACTGACCCGTAACGAACCAGGAGCAAAATCACCGCTGCCGCCGGGGGTCAAACTGTTAGCGGTTGATTTTTCCGGCAGGGTCATCACCCTCAACCTGTCGCCGGAGATTGCCACTGAACTGGCCAACAGTGGCAGCAGCGACGAAATCCAGGCGGTCTATGGCCTGGTGAATACCTATCTGAAGAATTTTCCCGATTGTACCGAAGTTAAGATTACCGTCGCCGGCCGCTCGGTGAAAACCCTGGCCGGCCATCTGGATATTGAAAAACCGCTGCAATTCTTCCCCCTTTAAGGAACAGGCGAAAAAAACATAAAGTTTTCCCCTTTCTTTCCGATAAAGTCACCATGAGAAACAAAAAACCTACCAATCGGAAAGGAGGGTACAAAACATTCTGTCGTTGGTTTTTCATTGTTAACTTTCAACCTTAACCGTATACCGTAAACTGTTTTTGATGGCCAAGGATGGCCGTAAAACACCACTAACAAGGAGGTTAGTACCATGGCTCTTAAAATTAACACCAATATTGCCGCTCTCAATGCCCACCGCAACATGATCAAAACCGACAGTGCGCTGTCACAATCCCTCGAAAGACTCTCTTCCGGCCTGCGGATCAACAAGGCTGCGGATGATGCTTCCGGGATGCAGATTGCCGATTCCCTGAAAGCCCAGGCCATGGGGCTGGGACAGGCGGTTACCAATGCCAATGACGGGATTGCCGTGGTGCAGGTGGCCGACGGGGCGCTGGAAGAATCCATCAACATCGTCAACACCATCCGCACCAAGGCCCTGCAGGCGGCGTCCGACGGCCAGAGTACCGATTCCAGGGCCGCTATTCAGCGTGATGTCAGCAAGCTGTTGGAAGCGATGAATAATATTGCCAACAACACCGCATTTAATGGCCAGACCCTGCTGAAAGGCGACTTCCAGAACAAGTTTTTCCAGGTTGGTGCCTATGCCAATCAAACCGTTTCCGTCAGCATCGCCAATGCCGATGCCAGCCATGTGGGCCGTTTGGCAACGACAAATAGCGGCACCATGGGTACTTCTGTTGTCACTGCCGATCTTGTTGCTGATGCAACACCAGCCACTGGTGAATGGGCAAGCACGGTAGGTGCTGGAGTTACCCTCAACGGCGTCAACCTCGGCGGTTACCTGAGTGCTCAAGGAACTTCTCAACTTTCAGCTAAAGGCCTTGCCGCAGCCATCAACGCTGTCAGTTCAACCACCGGCGTCGATGCAACGGTAGTCACTGAATGGACTGGTACTGGCGCAGTTGCCGCTGGCACTGTTGCCGATGGCGGCATTATTATAAACGGTGTAAGCATAGGTGCTATCAGCGTTTCCACCAATGACGCTTCCGGTACTTTGGAAGCCGCCATTAACGCCCAGACAGGCTCTACCGGGGTTTCGGCTTCCACAGATGCGAGTGGCCTCCTGACTCTGACTGCCGAGGATGGCCGCAACATTGCCGTTTCCGGGGCTTCCGTAGCGGTCTTGGGTGCTGGCTTTGCTGCCAATACCACTAACGTTGTCTTTACTGCCGGTAGTGCTGCTGATGATGGTGCAGTTAATTTCAATCTGGACGGGGTCAATATCTCTTACTCAGCTGCTGGCCTTGCCGCTGCAGATGGAGTAGCATTAGCCGCAGCGTTGACCGCAGCCCAGACAGCCGGAACCATCAGCAGTAATTATACTATTACCGACAATTCAGATGGTACCGTTACTGTCGAACGTACCGACGGCCTTGACATCAATGTTCTCAACGATACTGATAATGTTGCTGCCTTTGAGATTGACGGTGTTGCCGGCAATGCCACATCTGGGCTGATCAAAAACAGCTCCCAAAAGGGTGTTGTAACCTTAACTTCAGATCAGACAGTCACCATTGGCGGTGACACTTCGACACTGGCCAGTTTTGGTTTGTCTGCCACGTCGGTAAGTGCCACGGGTGGCATTGCTGACGCTGACGTTACCAGCTTCACGGCCGCTCAGATCACCATTCAGCGGGCTGACTCGGCTCTGACCGCCCTAGGGACGATTCGTTCCCAGCTGGGTTCGGCGCAGAACCAGCTTGATTCAACGGTACGCAACATCTCCGTAACCCAGGTGAACATCACGGCGGCGGAATCTACCATCCGCGACGTTGACTTCGCGGCGGAAAGCGCCACCTTCGCCAAATTCCAGGTCCTGTCCCAGAGCGGCTCTTTCGCCATGGCCCAGGCCAATGCCACCCTGCAGAACGTTCTGCGTCTCCTGCAGTAAA
This sequence comes from Candidatus Anaeroferrophillus wilburensis, assembly GCA_016934315.1. Classification (NCBI taxonomy): domain Bacteria; class Deltaproteobacteria; order Candidatus Anaeroferrophillales; family Candidatus Anaeroferrophillacea; genus Candidatus Anaeroferrophillus; species Candidatus Anaeroferrophillus wilburensis. The sequence goes on from JAFGSY010000031.1 coordinate 8,330, forward strand.
GGCAACCACGTTTAACGTCTCCCTGCGGGAAGGAGCAATCCTTCCCGCAGGCTTGACGATTGCAGTACGGTAGAGTAGTTTCTACCCTAAGGAGGAATATCATGGAAGTCGCCATGCTCCAGACCCATAAAGCCACCGCTGAGATGGTGGTGCCGATCGCCAGCCGAGCTGCCGATGTACCGGTGATTTCTCGTCCCAATTTTGCCAAACCAGCAGAACAGACAGAAAATAAAGCGCTTCTTTCAGCAGCCGAACTCAAAGAGCAGGTCAAGGAAACCACCGACTCCCTCAATGAAATGTCCACCCTGCTCAAGTACGGCATTCGCTTCGGCTTTGATGATCAGGCCAGTGAGATGCTGGTCAACGTCATCGAGGTGCAAACCGATCGGGTCATTCGCCAGATTCCCTCCAAGGAAATTTTGGCCATGCGGGCCAAAATGGCCGAGATGGTCGGTCTGCTGGTGGATCAGGAAGTGTAATGTTGACAGAAGTCAGTAGTCAGCAATCAGAAAGATATCTTTACAGGTGATCCGAGATGGCAGGAACAATCACAACCCTGGGATTAGGCTCCGGCATTGATCTGCAGGGCATGCTTGAACAGCTGAAAGCCGTTGACCAACTGCCGATCGTCAGGCAGGAAGCCCGGCAGGTGGAATACAAAGCCCAGCTGACCGAATTCGACACGGTCAACACCAAGCTGCTGGCAGTGAAAACTGCTGCTCTGAGCCTCTCCCTCAATGACACCTTTGACACCAAAACAATCAGCAGCAGCAACGAGACGGTGCTCACGGCCACCGGCTCCAGCAGCGCCACGGCTGGCAGCTATGACCTGACAGTCACCGATCTGGCTAGAAAGAACAGCTGGCAGAGCAGCGGCGTGGCCGCCCGGGACAGCATCATCGCCACCGTTCCCGGCGAATTCACCTACACGGTCAACGGCCAGCAGAGTACCATTACGGTCACTGAAAACATGACCCTGGAAGAGCTGATGACCGCCATCAACGAGGATGACAACAACCGTGGCATTACCGCCACGGTCATGGATGACGGCAGCGGCAGCGATGCGTTTCACCTGACCCTGGTCAGCGATGAAACCGGCGAAGAAAACGCCATTACCCTCGACACCAACGGCACCGACCTCACCTTCAATGAGATCCAGGCGGCCGGCACCCTGGATGCCCGCTTTACCCTCAACGGCATCAGCTACCAGCGGAGCAGCAACAGCATCGATGATGTGATCACCGGCATCACCCTGAGCCTGCAGGACACCGGCTCATCAACGGTCAAGATAAGCGCCGACACCAGCACCATCAGCGGCAAAATCGTCTCTCTGGTGGAAGCCTACAATGACGCCATGGAGGAGATTGCCACCAAGTCATCCTATGATGTGGAAACCGGTGAAAGTGGCCTTTTGAGCGGCCTGTCAACCTTCACCACCATCAAATCCCAGTTGAACAGCATCCTTTTTGGCACCATTGAAGGTTTGTCAGGGGATGTCAATTCGCTGATTGAGCTGGGCCTCGACTACAGCCAGGACGGCACGGTGAGCATCAATGAAGCCACCTTGAACAGCGCCCTGGCTGACAATCTGGAAAACATCAAGGAGTTTTTTGTCGGCAGCAGCAGCGGTGCGGTGGAAGGGTTTGCCGACCGGCTGGATAACCAGCTGGGTTTTCTGACCAACTACAACGGTCTGATCGACAATGAAAAGGCCAGGGTCCAGTCGGCCATCGACCGGCTGGATGACCAAATGGCCGCCGCCAATGCCCGGCTCACCTCCCGCTATGAAACCATGGCCAGAACCTTTGCCGAACTGGACAAATTCATGAGCAGCATGGAAGCGCAAGGCAATGCCTTGAACCTCCAGATCGAAAGCCTTTCAAACCTGTTATATAATAACAACTGATGACACGATAAAGAACAGGAGCAGCCATGTCTCCCAGAGAACAATACAGACAGTACCAGCAGATGGAAGTGAGCACCAGCAGCGACCCGAAGAAGCTTGTCCTGATGCTTTATGACGGCTGCCTCAAGTTTTTGACCATTGCCGAACAGGCCATGAAGGATGGCGATATTGAGAAGAAAGCCCTCCATATCGGCAAGGCCCTGGCAATCATCAACGAACTGAATGCCTGCCTCGACCGGAAACTTGACGAGGAGATTGTACCGTTTCTGGATGCCATGTATACCCACATGATGCATAAACTGCTGGAAGCAAACCTGACCAATGACCCGGAGATCCTGCGGCACGTCTACCGGCTGGTGGAAAATCTGCGGAAAAACTGGATCGAGCATGCCATGGCGGCGGAGAAAGCAGCACCCCGGCCGGCTGCAGCCCCGGTCATAGAGCAAACGCAGACAGCCAAACCGGCACCTGCGGCCACTTACGGCCCGAGCGTCGGCAGTCGCAAAGCCCTGCAGAACGCGCCCCTTTCCTTTGTCATTTAACCCAACCACCAAAGGGTCAGCCAAGGAGTCACGTCTACCTTTGGCTTTCCTTTTTTAGGCTGCAATGAAAACTCAACGACTCATGGATGATCTTGCCCTGCTGCTGGACGAGTCGCGGGAGATCTGCCGGGAACTGGAAACCAGCACCCGGCTGCTGGCAAAATCACCGGCTGAAACGTGGAGTACTGAAATCCTGCAGCACTTTCAGCAGCACCGCAACGAACTGTTTGCGGCGCTGGAAAAAATCAATCAGGCGATCGGCACCATCCACAATCGGCTGCCGGCAGGCACCAGAATGCCAGCCGACTTTGAAGCCCTGATTAAAGACCAGATGGAACTCATTGGGGTGATCCAGACATTGGATCAGCAGATACTGGCACAGGGAAAAATACTCAAAAAGCAGCTGGAACCGCTGCTTGGCAAGATCAAAACCTACCAGAGGCTGTTCAAAAAATTTCAACCAACCGACGAAAAGCCAGCCCCCCGCTTCTTCAAAGCCACCATATAACTCTCTGGAATTCCTTCAAAAAAGCCAAAAATAATTTTGTCCTCTTTGCTCTTTAGTCAGTTTATCAGGTCTTTGATTTTTTCAAGACGGGTGATGAAGTTTTTGCTGACAAACGTGCTGTCATCCTCGCTGCTGATGACATGGGGAGTGATAAAGATCATCAGTTCGGCGCTCTCATAAGCTTTACCCTCATAGCCGAACAGATATTTCAGCCCCGGTATCCGCCTGAGCCCCGGCAGACCGCTGGCTGTCTTGCTTTTGGACTGACTGATCAGGCCGCCGATGACGATGGTCTGCTGGTCCTTGACCGCCAGCGTCGTGGTCGCCACCCGTTTGCGGAAAATCGGCGAATTAACCCCTTCAACCGTCTTGTCGGACAACTCACTGACCTCCTGGCGGATCTCCATCCGCACCATGCCATTTTCATTGATGTGGGGGGTCACCTCAAGAATAATCCCCGTATCCCGGTACTGGATTGTCTTGTCAACCGTGGTCGCCGTTGAGGTCGCCTCGTTGGTGCGGTATTCCGAGGTAACAATGGGAACCTCTTCACCGATATCAATCCTGGCCGGCTGATTATCGGAAGCCAGGACATGGGGCGATGACAGGACGTTGACCCGGTTCTGGTCAGCCAGGGCCCGAACCATGGCGGTGAACCGGCCGGTGTTGCTCACCAGGTAGGAAAACCCGGAACCGATCAGGCTGGTCCCGGAACCGCTGATGACGCCAAGACCGGAATCAAGACTGACCGTACCCGTGGCACTGGTACCGAGCAGACCATTGGCCAGATACTGCCACTCAATCCCCAGCTTGGTCGATTCATCCAGGAGCACCTCGGCAATGGTGGTTTCAATAAGAACCTGGCGGGGGAAGAGATCCAGTTTTTTGATTACCGGCAAAATCTTGCGGTAATCAGACCCCAACGAGCGCACCAGGATGGCATTGGTGGTTTCATCGACGACAAAATTGACCGGCCCGTCCAGCGTGCCGCTCACCGCCTCAGGCGGCACTTTCTGCGGCGCCTCCTTCTCCAGGCCGCTGGTCAGCCTCTTGACTCCCTGGGGGACCTCAGCCTTGTCTTTTTTAGCCTGTTCTGCGGCCTCGGTATTGCCCTCACCGAACAACCCCTGCAACACTTCAATGATGTTGGCCGCCACGCCGTTCTGGACATAGTAGACAAACACCCCCTCGTGCTTCTCCTCTTTGATGGGCAGGGCCAGTTCCCGATCCAGCTCGCTAATCCACAAATCGGCAAACTCCATCAATTGGCCGTTGCGGGACAAGGCCAGCAGCAGGTTGAGGCGGGGAAAAGGCAGGAACGAGAGGGCACCGTTGGCACTTTTCTGCTGCTCGGCTGACAGGCCGACCGATTTTGCCAGCCCATCAAGCTCCTGGGCCATGGCTTCCGCTTCCACATGCTGGAGTTGGTACATTTTCATCTGCAGACCGGCAAAGGCGCTGACATCAAACAGTTCCACCAGTCGCGAGATTTTGGCCAGGCTGTGGGGGTAGTCACTGACCAGCAGGATGCCGCTGCCTTCATGGGCATTGACCAGCGCTCCCTTGCTGAGAAAAGGGGTGATTACCTTGGTCAGTTCCAGCGGACTGATAAAGCTCAGGTGAAACGCCTTGATTGCTTGGCCGCGTACCGGCCCGGCACCGGCATCAAGCACCAGGCCCTGGCTGTCAATGGCCCCGGGAACCGACGAGAGGGGCAGAATCTCGAGCACCTTGTCCTGTTCAATAATCGCCGCCCCCTGGGTGCGCAAAACGCCGCGGAAAAGATCAAGCAGCCCTTCGCCGTCAAGCTCCTCCTCAAATTCCATCGTCACCTTGCCGCCCACCTCAGGGTGAAGAAGATAGTCGCAATCAAGCAACTCCATGAACATGCGCACCACATCCAATAAGTCGGCGCTATCAAAATGAAACGCAACCTTTTGCCGGCTGGAAACCTTGGCCGCTTTCGATGAGGTTTTTTTCTGCTCACCGGCAACCCGACCAGGGGCAGTGCTCACCGCCGCCAGCCGCTCATTGAACTGCTGCTGGCGTTCCTCCAACAGACGGATCTCCTCTCCCTGGCGGGACAACGTGTCACTCAGAGTACCATCTTCGGCTGCGTCGGCCATCCCGGTCGCCGCCGAAGCCGGCTTTTCATAGCTGAACACCTCCCCGGCAACCGCCGAATCATGGCGCACCGACGGCTCGTAAAGGGCACAAGAGGAACAGCTTAACAGGACCGCCAGGAGAACAAGAAACAAACGACTCTTCTTCATCATAACCATGAGGAAACCCCTAATTTCCAGGAAGAACCGGACGATAACGACGGACGTTAACGGCCGGACTCAGTGTTTTATTCACACCATTAGAAGAGCTGACGTTGCCAGGATTATTGTCTGCTTCCGTATCGTCTTCTGCATCGGGATTCGGCAGCCGCTGCGGCAGGCGCCGTACCGATGGCAATCGGCGGATGGCCGGCCTCACCTGAGCCGGCGCCGGCGCATCAGCCGGCATCGGCATCACTGCCTGGGGTGGCGCAGTCTGGGTAATGGTCGGCATCGTCGGCGTAGTCTGAGTAACCGTTGCCGCCGGCCGCTTCTTGTATTCATCAAACAGGGGGATGGTAAACGTTTCACCACCAAGGCCTTCCTTCACCACAACGGATGTCTGCTTTACCTCCACCAAGGTGTAGAGATACTTCCGCTGCCCCAGCTCGCTGGCCACCGTTTCCCCCTCGCTGACCAGCCGTTTGGGTTTATCACGGCGAAACCGTTTAAACTCCAGCAACGCCTTTTTAGTGTCATTGGCAATCATCGTACCATAGAGAATAACGTCACGCCGGCCTTCGCCGTCACCATCATCCGCCTCCCTCTCTTCACCATCATCACCATCGGCGGCAAAGGCAGTCGGTGGTGCCCAGGCTTCCCGGTTGGCGGCAAAAAGATTCTTTTCGGCAACCACCTGATACATATCTGAGGCCAGCGGATTTTTCACCAGCAGGGTTCTCAACTCTTTGATCAGCCGCGGGGCGTCCGGCTCCTCTTCCGCCGACAGTTGGCCACTCTGCTGATAAAACACCGGCGTTACCGCCCGGCGATAGAGCTGGCGGCCCGCCAATAGCACCAGGCTCCCCAGGAGCAGGAAAAAAAGGCTGATAGCATGGCGGTAGGTTATATTTTTCATTCGCTCAGACTGCCGGTCAAGGCCATCAGTTCAGCATTGAGATAGTAGTATCGTTTTTCCCGCCGGCTGATGGTTTTAATCTCCAGTTTATGGAAAAACAGGTAGTGAGAATTCTTTTGCACAGCCAGGAGAAAATCGCGGATTGCACCGATCTCCGCCCGGCAGTTAACGTTCAGCTGCAGCAGGGTCAGACCATCGACGGTTTTACGAGGCAACACCTTGGTCAACCGCACATTAACCTGGTTGGCAGCGGCAAGCTCCTTGATCAGGTTCTGGAATCGGGCTTCGGACAGTGACGGGGTTTCGTCCCAAACAAAGCTGCTTTGCAAAAGATCCTGGCGGAATTTCTCCAGAGCCTTATTGAGCGCCAGATAATCTTTACTCTTTCTGATAATCCGGCTGTATTTGTCATATTGCAGCTGGCGCAGAGCAATCTCTTCCTCCAGCGCCTGTGATTTCATCGTATAGGCCTGCATCCCCTGCTGCCCCAGGACCACCAGCAGCAGCACGGCAGCCATACTGGTCAACAATCCCCGCCGGTTTACCGGCCAGCCTTTCCTGAAACTCAGCAATGATAGTCTTCTGCCTCCCGATGCCACCGTATCTATCACTCCAGGCTTGCGACTATTTTAAAGGTTTCAACCGGCCCCCGCTTGACCACCGGTGAATCAAAGGCAACCTCTTTAAATAGCGGCGAGTTCTCCAGCGCCTCGAGAACTGTAGTTGCCGAGGTTGATGAGCCACGCAGATGAATTTGCTGCCCACTTATCTCCATGGATTCCAGCCAGGCATCGGCAGGAAACAGCTCGGTCATTTCCTTGAGTAGATTGACGGCCACCGGCTGTTTTTTCACATAGCGGGCAACCCCCTGAAAATAATCGATCATCGCCTGGTTCTTGCGGCGCAGCTCATTAAGCTGATCAGCATGCTGGCGAATTTCCGTCAAGCTATGTTCCAGATTTTTCAACCGGGTTCGCTTGCCCCCCAGATCCGCCAACGGCAGCGACAACAGCGCCAACAGGAAAAAGAGCACGGAGGCAGCCTGGAGCCAGAACATCAGCTTCCGCCTTTTGAGCAGCTTGGGCGGCACCAGATTAACCTGGTAGGGAAAGTCGGCAAAGGGCCGGTCGCCAATTCGGGGCAACTCCAGCGGATACTGCGAACCTTCCAGCGGCGCCAGCCATTCAGCCATCACCGCCACCGGCACCTCTCCCTGCCAAAGCCAGAAGGAGCGGGGCGGAACGGGCAGATTTTCCAACATCTGCCGGGACTGCTGCAGAAAGGTTTTACCGGTTTCAATCGCAGGTCCCCTTTCCCAGGCATGATAGATGATCTCGCTGCCATCGCTGGCCACCACCTCAAGGGTCTGACGCCCACCGGCAAGGTACAGCCCCTCCTCGGCCCGCAACCAGGCAAGGAAGAAAAGCGCCGGAAAAATCGTTGACAGTACCAGGCCTGCAGAGCCAAAAGCCGTCAGCAGGTGGTCAACAGGTACTTCGGGAACCACGGTGGCGGTAATTTCCAGGCCATCATCTTCAGTACGACTGACATAGTGGAGATGGACTTTCGACAGGTCGTAAGGCAGGTGCCGAACCAGTTCATAGCGCACCGCCTCATCAAGGTTATCCACCGCCGCCAATGGCAGATGGCAGTGGACAACGTTAAAAAACTTCAGTGGCAAACCAAGGAGAATGGTATCATCTGATTTCGGCTGATACTCCTGTTTGATCTGCCGCAAAACATCCGGCAACGCCGCCAGACCAGCAAGTTCATACTCCCGCTCTTCCTTGACCTTCAGCTTTGACCACAAGCCTCCACCTAGGCGATAGACGGTCAGCAGATGATCCTGGCAAAAAAACAGTAATGTTTCAGGAAGAAGGGCAGTCATCTCGTTTTATCAATAATTCCAGAAAAAAGCTTCCGATGAGAAATAAACCTTCAGCGGCCGGCATAAAAGCGTCATTCTCTTGACATATCGGCAGAAAACTCATTACCCTAAAGAGGTTTTCCCCATTACTTACGTCTTCGCCTTCCAAACGGCAACGTTTGCATACCGATCTACTTGCTCAAGCAATACATATACCACATAATAAAGGACGAAAAGGGTCACGTCTACCTTTTGGCTTTATTTATACGATTTTCAACAAAGAAACAAACATCAAAGACAAACGTTATCCTTTTGTCTCAGGGTTTAATAGTCCATGAATGCCAGCCGCCGGGAGAGCCGTCGGCTCCCTTGCGGGCAACGGCAACCGTCACGTAGCGGGGTGATGAAACGACGGTAAATAGGCGGCTCAACTGCGCGTAATACGCCTGCGGAACCACCTCGGCCAGATCCTGAATCTTTTGAAACGGCTGCTCCTGGCGCCGCTGGACAATCTCCTCAATTATCTCGTCAGAAATGCCGTCAACCAGCTGAAAGGCCGCCGGCGCCGCACTATTCACATCGATCCGGCTACGTTCCCCGTAAACCGACAGAAAAGATTTCAGTCCCGGCCGTTCCTCGCTGCCATGATAAAGTTCCGGCGTCACCCCCTTGACCAGCAGCAGCTCCGTCAACGACTCAAGAGGGTGGTTCTTGCACTGATAGGCAGTATCAAGCCCTTGATAATAGTCATTTTCCGCCCCGTCAATGCGATGGTTGTCATCGGCATCAATCCAATCGAGAACCGCATTGACAATCCCGGTCTGCGCCGCCCCCACCGGAATCCCGCAGGCAGCCAGAATCTCCTGCCACAGAGACACTGGAATCTCATTGACGGCAAACTTCCCCCCTTCGGAAACCAAGCGAACCATAAACTGCTGATCATCCAGCTGGTAGTCATAGGCTTCAAAGCGGGGAAACCAGAGATCCACCGCCTCTTCGGCAATTCCTTCAATCTCTTTTCTCTTATCCAGCAGCACCCGGTTGGCCCGGGCTTTAAGATATTCATGAAAACCTTTTTCCGCCGCTGAACGGTAGCCATAGCTCACCACCTGCTGCCGCTTGCGGTTCAAAGCTGCCTGGCCCCGGAAGCGCGATTCGGTGGCGTAGCCCAGACAGACCAGGGTAAGCAGCAGGGTAAGCCAGAACACCGCCAGCAGGGCAAACCCCCGCTTCCCCGACAGGCGCATCAGCAATCGAAGGCGAAGTCCCTTTTTCATGGTGACCTGTGGGACGTTTTAACCGGTGGCAGCTCCGCCGGCTTAATTAAGAGGTGGCGCTGCTTTGCCGACAACTGATAGGAAAACAGCAGCAAGCCCGGAGGCCGGGCTTCAGACCAGGAACGATCAGCCAGAGAAAAATCAGCCGGCAGCAGCTCATCCCCGGCTCCCTGTGCTGCAAAATCACTGACAAGCTGTTCTTTATCATAGGAGAAGGCTGCCTGTTGCAGACCGTCGACCAGCAGAAGACTCTGCTCCCGCAGCTCCCGGGGCGGGCGAAATCCCGCCCGCTGTTCAGGGCTCCGCTGATTGAGCTCATCAAGGGTTTCGAGAAGCAGGGTTTCCGGATAAGGAGATTTGTAGAGGTGGAGCGAAAGGCTACCGTCCTGCTCCGACTCCAGATAGCAACAGCAGAAATAGAGCTCTTCCTCCTGCCGCTGCTGAGCGGCGAAGCCATTGGTGGTCACATAGAGGACCGTCCGCGGCCCACCGGCAAAAAAAAAGCCCTGGCCCTTGGACCAGTTAACGGTATAGGGGACAAGCTGACCGAAGTCGTCACGGAAGAGCCGGTTGACCATCTGCTCCCGGGCCACCCCTTCCCCCTTGACCTGCTGACGTGACCAGACCCGGGTGGCAACCGCAAACGCCTGATACAGCACCATAATCACCATGGCCATAATAGTCAGGGAAAGGACAACCTCAATCAGGGTAAAGCCTTTTTTCACCGTCACGCACCCAATAGCCGAAGGAGCCAAAGCTTCCTTTGACCGTACTTTAACGTTTTAGCAAACAAAGAACAACCAACGTCAGACTTGCCCCCCTTTTTTGCTCCCATTGTCAGCTGCCGGCAGGATTTTCCAGCGGCGTCAGGTGTTCCTCCCTGAACGCGTCATCAAAATAGGTGAGGGGAAACCGCATCTCCCTGGTCAGAGTCAACAAGGCCGTCCCACGGGCACCATAGGACACCTGGAGGATAAACCGGTAAAGCTCCTCGGGCAGACGCACAGCAATCTCTTCAGCCGCCACGCTGTCCTTATCCCGGACATCAATCGGAAAGAGCGTCAGTTTCCACGGCAATCCCTCCACCTCACCCTGCCAGGGGAAGGTTTCCTCCCGGACATCATGAGCCAGCAACAGGTCAAACAACTGGCCGGCCACCAGCTGCAACTCATCCAGCCGCCGCCCCTTCTGCTCCAATTTCATACTGGCGGACAGCACCTGGAAAAAAACCGTCACCGTCAGGGAAACCACCAGGACAGCCACCAGCATCTCCAGCAGGGTGAAGCCGCGCTTATTCATTGTCATCTCCGCCGGCCGCGATGGCCACGCCGCCGAGCAAAGGATCAATGCGCACCGTCAGCTGCCGATCTCCCACCTGCAACAGCACCGGACCACCGGCCGCGGAACCATCGGCATAAAAGGTCGCCAGCCGCAACGCCTGGTCCGGCAAGGCTGCCACATCGGATTCCGGCAGGCTGACAACAACCTTTTCGGGGACTGCTACCTGCCGCTGGCGCAGCGTTTCGGTCACCCGATGCTCGGCCGGCAGATAACGGCATTCATTGTCCCGGTCGGCAAGCAGGGCATAGCTGCGGGAAGCCAGCAGAAAAGAATGGAGCGAACGGGCGGTGGTTTTCAGGCGAAAGGCATCACGCTGGCGGAAGTTGATCCCGAACCAGACAGAGGTCGCCAGAGCCATGAGCATCATGACCACCAGCAGTTCCACCAGGGTAAAACCCGGTGAACGAACCATTGAACGTCGGATGATCATCTGCACATGCACCCACGTAAATGAACGGTTTACGGACCGATAGTCATAAAGGAGTCATCTAAAAGGGACAAAGCAGCCCTGACCCCATGAGGGGATTGTGGTTTTTATTCCCAGCTGTTGATGTCCTGGTTGTCGCCGTCGCCGCCGGCCTGGCCGTCGGCACCATAGGAGGAAAGGTCATACTCGCCATGATCTCCGGGACACTTGTAAGCATAGCTGTTGCCCCAAGGATCATGGGGGATATCTTTGGGCAAATAGGGACCGTCCCAGCGATCCCGGCTTTCCGGTTTGCGGCGCAGAGCCTCAAGCCCCTCTTCGGTGCTGGGGTACTGGTCATTGTCCAGCCGGAATGAATCAAGGGCGGTTCCCAACAGGGCAATCTGGGCCTGGGCCGTCTTCTGCTTGGCACCGCCGACTTTTTTAAACAACTTGGGCGCCACCAGCGAGGCCAGCAGGCCGATAATAACCATCACAATAAGCAGCTCAATCAAGGTAAAACCGCTTCGACCAACCAACCACTTCCGCACTCCCTGTTTCATGCCCACGCCTCACTCTCTTTCTCTCATGGCCGCCAAAACGCCGAGCCTAAACTCCAGCCTCAAAAATCATGAAATCCAGTATCCCCTCAGCCTTTTACCTTTCGCCTTTAGCCTTTTGCCAATCCACACCCTACACCGTCCACCATTCTTTTATTACAGTCCCATCTCGTTGACGCTGAAAATGGCCAGTAGCATGGAAACCACCATAGCCCCGATCACCAGCCCCATGACCAGGATGACCACCGGCTCAAAAAGGGCGGTAAACTTCCTAATGCTGACCTTCAAATCCCGGTCATACATATCGGCAACCTTCTTGAGCATCTCCGCCAACCGGCCGGTCTCCTCGCCAACGCCGATCATGTGGATGGCCAGGGAGGGAAACAAAGCACCGTTGGCCAGCGAACGGGACATGCTGTCCCCACGCTTCAAATCACCGTGCAGCTGGTCGAGAAAGACATAAAGAACCTGATTCATCACCACGCCGCGGACAATCTGTAGTGACTCAAGGATTGGGACACCGCTGGCCAGCAGGGTGCCCATGGTCCGGGTGAAGCGGGAAATCTCTGTTTTGTGATGAATGGCTCCGAAGACCGGCAGCCGCAGCTTTAAACGGTCCCAGCGCAGCCTACCGGCCGGCGTCCGACACCAGGAACGCCAGCCAATGACGGCCGCCACCACCAGACCGGCCAGCAGCCACCAGGTGGAGCGCAAAAAGGTGCCGGCGGCCAGCATCAACCGGGTGGCCAGGGGCAGCGCCACCCCCATATCGGTAAAAATAAGGGCAAACTTGGGAATCACAAAGGTAAGCAGGACCAGGATCGACGCCCCGGCAGTAAACAGCAGAATCAGCGGGTAGGTAAGGGCCGAGACCAGATATTCCTTGAGTTCCTGGATGCCGCCCAGGTAGTCGGCAACGCTGGTAAGCGACTGCTCCAGAACACCCCCCGACTCGCCGGCTTTTACCATGTTGACCATAATCGGCGGGAACACCCCGGCATACGCCTCCAGCGCCTGCCACAAGGTGCTGCCCTCCTTGACCCGCTGGTGGACGCCGCTGATAACCTGACTGAAGGCTTTGCCCTCCACCAGTTCACCGACAATCACCAGGCTCCTAGTCAGGGAAACCCCGGAACGCAACAGGATGGCCAGGTCCTCGGCAAAAAGAATCAGCTCTCTGCCGCTGACCCCACGCCGCCCCGGCAACCCGAGCTTGGCCAGCAACTGCTGGAATCCTGGAAGCGACAAGGAGCGGCAGGTCTGCCCTTTCGGGACCACTTTTTCCGGCTGGCCGCTATCTACAACCGGAGTAATCCTGATGGGGATCAATCCCTGCTGCTGCAGCGACCTAGCCACCTGCCGGGCATCGATACCTGGCAGGTGGCCAGTGGTCAGCTTGCCGTCACTGCCGACTGCCTGATATGTGTATTCCTGCTCAACCATAGACTCACAATGTAGCGTTTTTATTGAAAAAAAGCAACATGGATCAATCAATACCAGTCTTTTGCCTGTATCTCATGGGATTTCACCCTTTGCTTTTTGCTCAACGGCCACTAATTGTCAATGGTAATATAAAAGCATACCATAAACGGGAACAAAAAGTGTACATTTCCACGGTAAATGGAAATATGGTAGCCTTCCCGTGGGAAGGCTACCATGATCACAGTGAAGGATTATATGGACATTTTGGCATTAAAGCACCAGGACTCAACATTCGAGCAATTGTCAGGAAGCTGGGCATCCCTCGCAAAACAATGAAGAAATATCTTGAAGGCTAGCAGCTGCCTTTCTATAAGAAGCAAAAACGGGCTTCAATCCTGGAACCCTAGCACCAGGTTTATCCCTACCTGCTCCGCGACCTGACTATCGATTGTCCCAACCAGGTATTGACAGCCGATACAAGCTTATATCCCGATGCACCGGGGGTTTATGTACCTGGTGGCCATTATGGACTGGCACAGTCGCAAGGTACTTGTCTGGAAGGTCTCAAACACCATGGAAACCGATTTCTGCCTTGAGGCCCTGGAAGAAGCGATCAGCAACCATGGTTGTCCTGAAATATTCAACACCGATCAGGGCAGCCAGTTTACCAGCATTGCCTTTACCGACATGCTGAAGGAGCATAACATCAAGATCAGCATGGACGGCCGTGGGCGTTACCAAGATAACATTTTCATTGAACGTCTCTGGTGGACGGTGAAATACCACTATCTTTATTTCCATGCCTTTGCTAGTGGAACAGAATTACGACAAGGGCTGAAAGACTGGTTTACCTTTTATCTTGACAGTCAAAAGTTCTTTTTACAACGTACGTTAAACTAGCCAGTCAAGTTTTGGTAAACGCATAAAATAAAACATAAAAC
>JAFGSY010000032.1 GCA_016934315.1 Candidatus Anaeroferrophillus wilburensis
CCCCCCCCCCCCCCCCCGGACGGGCTCCGGGAGGGGGAAGCTGGTCGTTTATGCTGTAGGATCGAGAACCTCTCCTGAGCCGATGAGCGACAGGACCTGGTCGATGGTGAAGGAGACGACCGCGAGATCTTTTGCTTCACCTGATGGTTCATGCAGTTTGCAGCGCTGGCAAATCTGTTCCACCAAGGCGGCATTATGTTCTTCCTTCACCTTAGTCAGATAGAGTCGGCAACCCCGGTATCCGGGACCGCTTTCCTGGAAGAGGTAGACAGCTGAACCGTTTTCCTGCAGGTTGCTGCGGGTCAGCTTGTTGGCCATGATGAAGACCGCTGTACCGTCATCGCCAATGTGGGGGCGGGAGTAGATGGCGGCGTTGACTTTGCCGTCCTGGCCGGCGGTGGCAAGCACCCCGGTGCCTCTGGTGTCATTGAAGTAGTTTTTCAAGTCCATGCTGTTCCTCCAACACTATTGTCTGTGTGCATTGATGATGGTTAAAGCATGCGGACCGTCCGCATGCCATCGATTGTTCACTGTTGTTTGAGGAGATCGGTCAGGGCTTCCGAAACCGTGGGAAAACGGAAAACGTAGCCAGCCTCCCGCAGGTTTTCCGGTGAAACCCTTTGCCCGCCGAGAAGCACAGTCGACATCTCCCCGAAGGCCAGTTTCAGCACCAGGGCCGGAATGCCGATCGGCAGCACCCGGCGATCAAGGGCCTGTGCCAGCTGTCGGGTGAATTCATCATTGGTGACCGATTCCGGTGCAACGCAGTTGAAAGGGCCGGAAAGTGCAGGTTTGTCAACCAGGAAAGCAAAGATGCTGGCAAGTTCACCCTGGTGAATCCAGGAAAACCATTGCCTGCCGGATCCCAGGCGGCTGCCAAGTCCCAGCCTGAAAGCCGGCAGCATCTTGCCCAGGACCCCGCCTGTGGCTCCCAGCACCAGGCCGAAACGGCAGCGCACCACCCGGGCGCCGTACTCCTCGGCCCGCAATGCTTCCCGTTCCCAATCCTGAGCCAGGTGGCCAAGAAAATCAGTTCCGGGACTGCTTTGTTCGGTCAGCAGCTCATCCCCCCGGTCGCCGTAATAACCCACTGCCGAAGTGCTCAGGAGGGCAATCTGCCGACCCTTGGCGGCCGCCATTTCGATGCCGTCAACCAGATGGTGGGTGGTGTTGATGCGGCTGTTGCGAATCTCATCCTTCTTGCTTTCGGTCCAACGGCCAATAATCGAAGCGCCGGCCAGGTTGATCGCCATGTCGTGGTCGGCCAGGGTCTCCTGCCATGATCCCGGCACGTTGGGGTCGCCTTGGCAGTAGCTGGCTCCGGATGGCAGGATGCGGCCTGAACGGATTTTTCGAGTCAACACCGTAACCTTATGGCCAGCCTCCACCAATTTTTTGGCCAGGTGGCTGCCGACAAAGCCAGTGCCGCCAGTGATAAAGATTTTCATGTTGCCCTCCTTGGATTGAAAACAACTCCCAAAGTTTTTTGAACAATACTATCTGCTCTATCTGTACAGCTTTAACTGCTGCAGGTGCAACTGAATAGAGTGAGCTATTGCCAGCTAACAATATAAAGACTATATTGTTTATCGTGTTTTTAAATAGTCTGCAAGCCTAAAATACTGTTGGAGATAACAGATTGCTCGCCGGGGTTGATTGTTGTAGGGCAGCGCAAAGGGAAATCAGGGGAGCATGCTCAACTGCACCACGCTTTGAAAATGGCTGACCAGGTAATAGGTTTGTACGCGGACCACCAGCAAGGCACACGAGGGATCCAGAACGAATGTCTTCAACAGCGGGTGGCGAGCGAGATAAAGTGGCAGGAATTCTTCCTTCTCGGTGTCTGTCGCTTCGGTGGCGGTGCCAACTGTGGTTACGGCGATGGCATCGCGGAAATCTTCTACCCGATTGGACCGGTTGTCGATGAGCAGGGAGACATGCGGATTGATGTCAAGGTTGGCGTATTTACGGCTTGTTCGCATGGTGGCGACAAGCAGCCGAGTGAGGTCTTCGGTGGCAGCAAAGGCCACTAAGCTCGTGTAAGGTGCATTGTTGTTGCTGGTGGCCAGTACGGCCAGCGGCTGTGATTGAAATAGGAATGTGAGTTGCTCCATGAATGCGGCCGATTCAGACATCCTCTTGCTCCTTTCCATGCTGTTAGACATTCTTTTGCCGTTGCCGTTCAAGCGGGTAGAACAAGCATAAGGGTAAGCAGATGACAGCCCTGAGCCGGCTTCTTCCATGTTCACCACTCACCACTGCATGTGGCCTGACTGCCGTTTCCCCAGAGTCAATGTACGACAGTATGCCTATGCGCAGCAAGAATTAAAAAGGTCAAAACCATCATGGGGGAAAGAGGGCGTTGGGTGGCAGGGCATATCGCCAAGGGAACAGTCCCGGCACAGCGTCTGGTTGATGATGGGGTCCCCCACTGGACATACTGGCTTTATCCGGCAATAATCTATTATGATAATAGTTTTTATTTGATTTAGCAGGCCAGATCTGGTAGGAGGAGTTTCCAACGGCAAAACTAAAAGTGGAAAAGTTTATTTTCACCCTTGAAAATTGTCTATTATGTTTTATATTAAGAATGACCAGCCTATTTGTTGCAGCTTGGTTGACGGAAATGATGGTAAAAAATAGTCGTAGGAAATAATTGAAACTGAAAAAGTTAAAAACAGAGGAGGGGAGTATGCAGAAAGTCAAAATGGTGATGGCTCTTTTTTTGATGTCATTGATGCTGGTGCCGATGGCTCAGGCCGACAATGCCCTGCGGGAGCAGGCCAAGGGAATGATTGTTCCCATTCCCAGTGCGCCGCCGGCCTTGAAGGGCAATCAGGCGACGCTAGCCAAGGTTGAGCTGGGCAAGGTTCTGTACTTTGATCCCCGTTTGTCCCGCAGTGCATTGATCAGCTGCAATACCTGCCACAACGTCGGGCTTGGCGGCGCCGACTTCCAGGAAACGTCCACCGGCCATGGCTGGCAACGCGGACCGCGGAATGCCCCGACGGTGCATAATTCGGTCTATAATTTTGCCCAGTTCTGGGATGGTCGGGCCAAAGACCTGGCGGAACAGGCCAAAGGGCCGGTGCAGGCCGGCGTTGAGATGAACAACACGCCGGAAAATGTCATCATCACCCTGAAAAGCATGCCAGAGTATATTGCCCTGTTCCAAAAGGCCTTTCCCGGCGAAAAGGATCCGGTGACCTTTGACAATATGGCCAAGGCCATTGAGGTGTTTGAGGCTACCCTGGTAACGCCGGGAGCTCCCCTTGATCGCTTCATCGAAGGTGACGACAAGGCATTGACCGAAACTGAGAAGAAGGGTTTGCAGGCATTTTTGAACAAAGGCTGTGTTGACTGCCATAGCGGCATCAATATGGGGGGTGACGACTACTATGGCTTCGGGGTGGAAGAAGCTCCGGCTGCTGAGATTATGGCCGGCGATGCGGGCCGCTATAAGGTTACCGCCGTCGAGGACGACCGGTACAACTTCAAATCGCCGTCGCTGCGCAACATCGAACTGACAATGCCGTACTTCCACTCAGGCAAAGTCTGGCGCCTGCGGGATGCGGTGGCGGTCATGAGCACGTCCCAGCTGGGTACCAAGCTCACAGATGCCGAGGTTGACGAAGTGGCTGCTTTTCTGAAGTCAACCACGGGCATTCAGCCGGTGGTTGATCATCCGATTCTGCCGAAGCCTACTGACAAAACGCTGAAACCGGATCTGGCGATGGCCGGGGATAAATCCCACTAAACGTTTTAGCCGTGAGATTGAAAAGAATGGGCGTCACCTCGGTGACGCCCATTCTTCTTGTGCTTTCCGGCAATTGTTCATGTCAATGGCGTGGCTGCTTTGTCGGCTTCCCAATAGCTGTCGGGTGCCTTCAAGGGAGGTGCCTGCTTCGTCCCTCAGGGCGTTTCTTCATAGAGCATGGGTTCTCCCATTTCAGAAAAGGAGAACGTGTTGAAGGCCCGTGGCCCCTGGTAGTCCAGAATCCTTAAATCATCAGTTTCATGGAGGTCCTGGACTACCAGGTCATAATGCCCTGCATATCTTTTTTTGGCTTCCTCGAGAGGTACCTCGTAGGCGATGAATTTGGTGATTCCCTTTGCCTTGAACTTTGCTATTAAGGCTTCATCGGTGATTTTTTCATACGAAGTCAAAAAGATTAATGCTCCGCTTCCTGTTAACAATAGTCCGGCTTTCATGGCGTCCCTCCTTCTCCTGTCTGTTGTCCTTTGCATTATCGACGATGGCAATTATGCTAAAAAATCAAACCAGTTAAGCTTAACAGCGGCATAGAATCCTGATATGGAAAAGTTAAGTAGATTTTTTCCTGGATGTCAAGAGGCTCGAATGAAAATTGCGCTGTGCTGGCCCGGAAAAGGTTCATGGAAAGCATTCCTGCCAGCAATGCTGATGCCTGCGGGATGCTTCCGCGCCAGCGGGTTATGTTGTCAGCTGCAACTCTTTTCGGCCTGGACAGTCAGTCGTGGCTGGCGAAAGTGTTTTGAATACCGGTAAAAATCGCAGCTCCAGAGAAGAAGTTATTGCGTAAGGGTGGGCAGGTTGTGTACACTGTAGCGGTTTGCTGTTGTCGACTGGTCATGGAAGGAGGTATATCCGCATGAAATCAGCGGGAAAAGAACAAGCGGCCCTCATTATTATTGATATGGTGAAGGACTATTTTGCCGCGGATAAAAACTATCCCATCACCCCTCTGGCCCGGGCGATCATTCCCCCGATCAATGACCTGATTCGCCAGTTCAGGGCGAAAGAGCTTCCCATTATTTTTTCCACCGATGCTTTTCAGACTGACGATTTTATCTTCAACAGCCGCATGCATCCCCATGCCATTGCCGGTTCCGAGGGCGCTGAAGTTATTGATGATCTGGATCGGGAAGCAGGTGACCTGTGGCTTCCAAAGCCCAGGTTTTCGGCTTTTTTTGACACCGGGCTTGCCGACATCCTCCATCATCAGGGTGTGACGCTCTGCGCCGTTGCCGGTATTGCCACCAATTTCTGTGTCCTGACGACGATCATGGATGCCCTATGCCATGATTTCAAGGCGGTTATGCTGGAAGATTGCAGCGCCGCGTTTTCCAACGAAATCCATGAAAAAACGTTGACCATCTTCAGGAAAAATCCCCTGCATCCTCTGTTCAGAGTGATGTCATCGGCAGACTTGGTACAGGAGTTGTGAGTTTTTAACCCATCACCAGGAGAGAAACTATGCGCTGGCGACAGTTTTTCACCCCCGTTGAATCGCTTGATGCCGACCAGGCCCGTTCATTGATTGACAAGAAGGACCATGATGAGGTTGCCATTCTGGATGTTCGTCAGCCCGGCGAATATGAAGCCGGGCATATTCCCGGCGCAACCCTGATTCCCTTGACCGATCTTGACGGTCGGCTTGATGAACTGGATAAGCAGAAAGAGACCGTGGTCTACTGCGCCATCGGCGGCCGCAGCCGGGTGGCTGCCCAGATGCTCGCCGGCCGGGGGTTCAGCCATGTCTACAACCTGCGGGGTGGCTTCAGGTCCTGGTCCGGCACCGCCGCACTGGGAGATACCGCCTTTGGAGGTGTTGACCGGGGGGTAGAGCTGTTTGCCGGCAGTGAATCGCTTGGCTCGCTGCTGGTGGTGGCCTATTCATTGGAACAGGGACTGCGGGACTTTTATCTTGGAATGATCGGGCAGGTGAACAGCCGGGATGCCAAAGATCTTTTTCGGCGGCTTGCTGATATGGAGAGTGACCATCAGGAGCAGCTTTTCCAGGAATATCTGCAGCTCATGGACACCCCGGTCAACCGTGATGATTTTGAACATGAGATCCTGGCCGATGTAGTGGAAGGGGGCTTGACTACGGAGGAATATCTGCGGTTGTATGCTCCTGATCTGGAAAAGGCTGAGGATGTGGTTGGTCTTGCCATGGCCATCGAAGCCCAAGCTTTGGATCTCTATCTGCGGGCGGCGGATAACCATGAGGACCAGAGGGCTGTTGAGATGCTCAGCAGGATTGCCCGGGAAGAGCGGTCCCACCTGAAAGAACTGGGTGCATTGATGGATAGCCTGGGCTAGATTGCCCGCAGCAGTCATTCCAGGACAGAGAGGAGAGCGGATGGGAAAGCAGCTGGTGCTGGCCGGCGGTGGTCACGCCCATATGGTGACTTTGGCCAACCTTGGCCAATTTGTTGCAAAAGGTCATCAGGTAACGGTGATTCAGCCGTCAGTATACCATTACTATTCCGGTATGGGACCCGGCCTGTTGGGGCGAACCTATCGGCCGGAAGATATCCGCTTTGCCACCCGGCAGCTGGTGGAGAAGAACGGCGGCCGGTTTATCCTCGATAAAGTGGCCCGGATTGATGCTGAGCGGAAGAAGGTGGTGCTGGTTTCGGGTGGTGAGGTTGCCTATGACGTTCTTTCCTGCAATACAGGCAGTTATGTCTCGACTGCCATTGTCAGGGGGGAGGTGGCAGACCTGTTCACTGTTAAACCCATTGATCAGCTGCTTAAGGCCCAGAAGCGGATTGTGCAGCTGGTCGCTCGGCAGAAAATCACCATTACTATCATTGGCGGTGGCCCGGCGGCGACTGAAATTGCCGGTAATGTCTGGCGGTTGGCACAAGACAATGGTGGTTATGCTCCCCATATCCGCGTTTGTGCAGGTCGGGAGTTTCTTGGCCGTTTTCCGGCCGGCGTTCGGCGCAAAGCTTTTGATTCCCTCAGCAGCCGTGGTATCGAAATACTGGAGGGGGAACGGGTGCAGGCTGTTGCGGCCGGCCGGGTGGTCTTTGCCTCGGGGCAGGAACTGGCAACCGATCTTGTCTTTCTGGCGCTCGGGGTGGTGCCTTCACCGATTTTCATGGATTCCGGTCTGCCCACCGGCCCGGACGGCGGGCTGCTGGTGAATGAAGATCTGCAGTGCAAGGCACATCCAGAAATCTTTGGCGGCGGCGACTGTATTTTCTATGAGAAGCAGCCCCTCGATAAGGTGGGGGTCTACGCCGTTAGGCAGAATCCGGTTTTGTTTCACAACCTCATGGCTTCACTTGACGGAGGCAGTCTGCAGTCTTTCAGCCCCGGCGGCGATTACCTGCTGATCTTCAATATGGGCGATGATACCGGTGTTCTCCATAAATGGGGGATGACCTTTGCCGGCCGACTGGCTTTTACGATCAAGGATGCCATCGATCGAAAATTCATGCGCAGGTTTCAGGCGCTGGAGACGAAATAGCTTTTTTGCAGGAAATTTTTCTGTGTTCCTATCTGCCTGCAGGTCCAGTGATGAGTATCAGAAACTGAAGGCAGCAACTGAAAATGATAAGGAGGAAACAGGCATGGCAAAACTACCGGAAGCAGTAAAAGATGCGTGGGAGCATCGCGAAGGCCCCATTGTTTTTTCAACTGTAGATGAGAACGGAGTACCCAATGCCATTTATGCCACCTGTGTAGCGTTGCATGGTGATGGAGCCATTGTGGTGGCGGACAACTATTTTGATAAAACCAAAAAAAATATCCTGGCTGGCAGCCGGGGTTCTATCCTGTTTATCACCAAAGAAAATAAGGCTTATCAGGTTAAGGGAAGCATCGAATATTATCGTGAAGGAGATATCTTTGAGGCGATGAAGCAATGGAATCCCACCAAGCATCCAGGCCATGCCGCCGCTGTATTGTGGGTTGAGAAAGTATATTCCGGGGCGGAAAAGATTCTCTAAACGTATACGTAGTATTGCATGGTTTTGACAAGAACTTTGTGCCTGCGGGTGAGGGTGACACGTGCTGACGTGTCACCCAATTTTCCATTATATGATTGAATTTACTGCTGTTTTCCCCTCTTTAACTGCTTCCCTCCTTCCTGTCAGCTCCAGCAATTGACCTCGTCTGACGTCCCCTGTTCACCTGCATGCCGATCTGCCACTTTAATCTTTCCGGTTTCCTTGGTTGAAAGACAAAGGCTCATATCCCCATAAGTCGTCATGTGTGCCTTGTTGTGCCGGTAGTTATTATTTGTTTTTCCTATGGAAGAATAAGGTATTAGATAACGTATAATAAATTTCGCTTTTATAAAAATGGCAGTGCCCTTACAATTGGGATCAATTGAAGACCGCAAAGAAATCAATTGA
>JAFGSY010000033.1 GCA_016934315.1 Candidatus Anaeroferrophillus wilburensis
CCCATTGCGCAATATTCCCCACTGCTGCCTCCCGTAGGAGTCTGGACCGTGTTCCAGTTCCAGTGTGGCTGATCATCCTCTCAGACCAGCTAGCCATCGTCGTCTTGGTAGGCCGTTACCCTACCAACAAACTAATGGCCCGCGGGCCCATCCACCGATAATAGCTTGCAAGCAGAGGCCATTTTTCCCCTTCGCCGCCGAAGAAGCGAAGGACGTATCCGGTCTTAGCACCTCTTTCGAAATGTTATCCCGGTTCGGAGGGTAGGTTACCCACGTGTTACTCACCCGTGCGCCACTGTACTCGCTCACCGAAGTAAGCTTTCCCGTATGACTTGCATGTGTTAAGCACGCCGCCAGCGTTCGTTCTGAGCCAGGATCAAACTCTTCAGTTTAATCAAAACTCTTTTAATTTAACGGACTTTCCGGTTTCCCGAAAAGTTTTCATACAATAAATATTGTACTAACCCGAAAACAAACGTAATAGCGATCCTATTCAGTTTTCAAAGATCAAGACTTTTGCAAAGAGCAAAAACGGTAACAATCATATTAACCAATCTGCAACCGCTTGTCAACTTCTTTCTGCCGAAACCTGCAACAGAAGAGAGGCGGTTTTATATCGCTTCCTCTCTTTTGTCAAGCACTTTTTTTAAATTATTTTCGACCGATGAAGAACGGCAGCAAGGAGTGCTAAAGACTGTCCTGTGCTGCAAAGGATGCGACTTATATCTCGATTGAATGGCTTTGTCAACACCTTTTTCCCTACTTTTTTTTATGACTGGCTTTTTTTTCCAACATCTGTCGCACAGCTGCATTAACCTGTTGAAATTGTTCATCTGTCATCTCTGATTGCCGGGAAAAACCAGGATCGAGAGCCCCTTGCGTGCGGGCCTGCTGCAGGACAAATTCTTCACCAGGGTGAATTAATCTGCAGATATCCATCAGCGCATCATCACTGAGCAGGAACGGATGATACGTGGTACGAAACTGGTAGTCGATGCCCGACGCCCGCAGGAGAGTCATGCTTTGCTTGATTGCCGCCAGATCCACCTCCTCGACCCCGGCACACCGCCGGTAGATGTCAGACAACAGCGGCGCTTTGATATCCATAGCAACAAAATCCAGCAGGTTTGCCGCCAGCAACGATGCAAGTACCGCCGGCTGCGAACCATTGGTATCCACCTTACAACGGAAGCCGGCTTGCTTGATCCGGCCGCACAGGTCTGCCAGACCATAGTGGAGCGTCGGCTCACCTCCTGATATGCAGACACCGTCAAGCCAGCACCTCATGGCTGCCAGCTGCGCAAAAACCTGATCCTGATCAAAGGTCTCACACTGTCCGGGGCTGAGAACCAGCTGCTGGTTGTGGCAATAGGGACAGCGGAAGTTGCAGCCTGGCAAAAAAAGAACCGCGACAACCTGTCCCGGCCAGTCTGAACACGAACTTTCAATAAAACCCTTGATCTGCATGCCCGATCCTGCGCAGTTCATCAGGGAGAAGCCGCTAGAGAAATGTCTTCACCTCATCCTCGGGGGGCACCATACCCCGCCAAGCGGCCAACTGGTCATCGTCGCCGTCGGTGAGCAGAACAGTCGGCGTCGCCAGCACCCCATAATAGGCGGCCTCGGCCAGGCCATCAACAGTATCAACATCATACAGATTAACCTCGTACCCCTGTCCGGACAAAACATTGCCCAGCACCTTTGCCGCCGGACATCGGGGACAATCACTTTTCAGAAAGATCCGTATAGTTTTCACCCTATCAGCCCACGACAACAAACCACCAAGCCATCAGCACAAGCTTCGATGACGATCATGCAATTCACCCAGCTTACCCTTGTTCCAGCTGGAGATTCTGGTAAAATAACCGGTTATCCGGGTAATACCATCCACGTCCTCCGAGCCGCAGTAAGGACAGGCAGCCGCCAGCCCCCGGGCGGTTTTGCTACAGGCATTGCACGCCGTAAATTCAGGCGAAAAGGCCACCTGGTCATTCATCGTCCGACGGAAAATCTTTTCAACCAGGTTGGCCAGGGAGCCGCTGTCCGGACGAGACTCTCCCAGCCAGATATGGGTCAGGGCGCCGGCCTCCACCAAGGGGTGAAAACGCCCCTCAAGCTCAACCCGCTCCAAAGGGTTCATCTGGCTGGCGACATTCACATAGGTTGAGTTGGTATAATACACCTCTCCAGTTGAAACATCCCCCTTAACGACCACCCCTGAATGGGGCGCATGGTACTTCAGATCAAGCCGGGCAAAGCGATAGGCAGTGCTTTCCGCCGGCGTCTGCTCCAGCACAAAGTGCATGCCATGCTGACGGCTCAGCTTTTCAGTCATGATTTTCATGTGGGAAATAATTTTTAAGCCAAACTTAAAGGCTTTTTTGGACTCATGCATCTGTTGACCGAGATGAATCTGCACCAGTTCATTGAGGCCCACCATACCGATCAGATAGGAAACCCGGTGCATGCGCAGGTAGGCCGTCCCATCCCGGTTCATGGTCAACAGGCCCAGCGGCCCCTGCTCACCAAAGGAGAGCAACCGTTCAATAAAGGCCCGTTTCTGCTGGTGGGCTTTAACGGCCAACCCCATCACCCCGCTCAACAAGGTCAATAGGCGGGTATCATCACCACCAGCTTTATAACCCAGACGGGGCAGATTCAACGTCACGTTCTGCAATGCCGAATAGCGCATCTTCCACGGCTGTTTGGCATCCTCTAGATCGTTCTCATCAAGTTTGAAACTCAACCGGCAGCATTCGGAAATCTTCGCCGTCTCGCCCCGGTCGAAAACAAAGTACGTATTCCCCATAACCGCCGCCACATCACAGATATGCGCTAAAAACCGCTCATGACCCTCGGTGGCAAAAAACTTTTCGGTAATATGAACCAGCGGCTTGGGAAAGAAGAACGGCCGACCCGACCCATCGCCTTGGCGATACACCTCGAACAGAGCCCAGATAAAACGCTGCGCTTCCGTGGCATAGTCCCCGTAGGTTTTACCGGTGAACTCGCCGCCCGGACCGATGGCCGGCACATTGACAAAATGCTTGGGAACCTCCCAGTAGAGGTTCAGATCACTGAAAATCGCCTGGCCGCCTCGGGCCACTGCCTGCTGGGAAAACTCAAAAATCATCATCTGGGCCAATTGGTAGACTTCCTGGTCACTGAGGTCCACCAGATAAGGGGCAAAAAACAGATTGACTGCGTCCCAGCCGATCGCCCCGGCAAAATTTCCCTGCAGGGCGGCGGAAAACTTCAGCATATGGGCCAGCAACACCTCTGGATGCCTGGCGGGCCTGGCAATGGCCAGAGCATTGGGCAGATTCAGACCAAACTTCTTGATGTACTCCAGCGACTGCCCGCTGCAGTAGGGCCGATCGATAAAACCCAGATCATGCAAATGAAGATCACCCCGCATGTGGGCGTCACCTACCTCCGGATCGAACACCTGCAACAGGGCGTACTCCTTTTTAATATTTTCCGCCAGGGTCAGGTTGGTTGCCTCCGGCCCATGAGGCATATTGGCATTTTCCTTATTGGGACTGACAATCAGCTGCTCCACATCGTAGAGTGGCATCCCCAGCCGGGTATGCTTGACGCGGGCCTCTTCAAGCCCCATTTCAATCAACTTGGCATCCACCAGCTCACGGATAAGGGGAGCGGAGATGAATTTTAGCTTGGCGGCAAAAACCGTTTCCTCGACCGCCTTGCTGACCTTGTCGGCCACTTGCTGCTCAAGACCGGTTTCCCGCATGAGCGCCTCGGTAATCCGCCGCCGGTCCCAGGCGGTAATATCTTCCGATGAAGTCCGGACATGGAATAGTGCCATATCAGTGGTTTCCCGCAGCCTGTCCTCTCCATCATGCACCAGATTCAATTGGGCTTTCCGCGCCATCACGTTCCTTTCAAAAAACAAAAAAACCAAACAAAATAAAGAGTTAAACAACATGACAAGAACACTATATCTTGTATAATACCACAGTAGGTACTATGCCATATAGTGGCTGTCAAGCTGTTTTTACACCACCAGCCGGGAAAGCATTCTCTCGAGAAAAATCCTGGCTAACCCATAGAAAAAAGGCTGACAGTAAAAAAGAGGGGGCATGAAAAACCGCGGAAAGAGGCTTGGAAGCTGGCCAGCAGCGAAGAAAATGGTACACCGAAAATTCAGAAACGATAGCCCTCAATCCCATAGATCGGCACTCGGGAGTTCACCCCCTTGATCACTCCGGGAGCCAGCGATTTGACCTGGAATGTCTCCTTCACGCACTGGTAGACGGCATCGCTCACCAGGATTTCACCACCCCGGGCAAATTCCTGCAGCCGGGAAGCCAGATTGACCGTATCGCCGATGGCGGTATAATCCATCCTCAGAGGAGAACCGATATTGCCCACCAACGCCTCTCCGCGATTAATGCCAATCCCCAGGTACAGGTAGGGATTGCCGGCATCCCGCTGCTGGCGACTGTAGCGGTTGACCTCCGCCTGCATATCGACGGCACACTGAACGGCTTTCATGGCATCATCGGCGATGGTGACCGGTGCCCCGAACAGGGCCATGACGCAGTCGCCGATGAATTTATCCAGCGTCCCTTCGTAGCGGGACACCACCTCCACCATGATGCTGAAATAGGCATTGAGGAGCTCGACCATCTGTTCAGGATCAACCAGTTTGGTCTGGAATGAAAAGCTGCGCAGATCAGCAAACAGGACGGTGAGCAGCTGGCGTGACCCGGCCAGCCTGATGGGATCTTTAGCTGCCAGCACACCCTCGGCCACTTTCGGACTGACATAACAGGAGAGCGAATGGAGCAGCACCTCACGATCAGTAATATCATTCACCAGGATGATATAGCCCTGGAGATCATCTTGCTTGCCGAGCCATTTTCCCATCTTGATTCTGAAATAGCGCGGCGGACCGTCGGGAGATTCCCGGTCCTGAACCTTCAGGCTTTCAATCATCCCATAAGCTTGTAGCTGCTCCTTACAGTAGGCGAACGACACCCCGGCCTCAGAAAACAGCAGTTTATCCACCCGCTGGCCCAATGCTTCATCACCGGGAATACCGGTGATCTTTGCCATCACCTGATTAAACACTTTAATCTGCAGCTGCCGATCAACAACAACCAGGCCGGCATTAAGGTTGTCAATGATTTCGGAAAGAAAATCCCGGCTATGCTGCAGTTCCCGGGTAGTTTCGGCGACCCGCCGATCGAGGGAAACGGAAAGCTGCCGCAGCTCTTCATTGCGCTGTGACAACGAGGTATTCGTCTCCTGCAGTAGGCCGGTCAAAGCATCCTGGTACTTGGTGGCAAAGAGCTGCAGCGCTTGGCTTTCAGCCGTCAAAATATGGTTTAGACAGGCAACCACCAAGCGGTAGTCACCGGCCAGTTCCTCCACCAGCACGGGAAATGCCACTTCACAAAAAACCAGGAACGCTCCCTGGATAACCGCAAGCCTGACATCCTCGGCACTGCGTTGCTGTACCATCCGGGAGATATAGGCTTCGAGGGAAACAAAGGATCCTGTGGAGAGTACGTCAAGGAAGGCATGGTAGCATTGGGCAAAACTGTCCCTGACATCCTCCTGGTCACGCTGGCGATACGCCGGAATTCGTGTGCAGACGGCCTGCAGCGAATGGCCAATAAGATCGTCACGGTGCCTGCTGAGAATGTCATGCAACCTGGCCGCGATCTCGGGGGAAGTGGGCTGGTCGGGCAACAGCATACAGCCTCTTACCATTATTGGGGAGGTGCGATGGTGCTCATCCGGAAGCCGGCTGTATTACTGCAGAAAATTTTTGGTTGCCGGATGAAATAGTCTAAAAGGTATATTCCTGTTCGCCGGCCAACGAATAGATCATCATGGAAACATCATGGAGTGTACCGTCGCTTTCCATAAAAAAATCATCCAGTTCAGCCTGGCGTTTAAATCCCAGTTTCCGGAACGCCTTGACTACGGAAACCTGCTCCGAAACCACCCGGGCGAGAAGGTAGCGCAATCCCAGTGCGCCGGCAATCTGGATCAGCTCCTTAAGCAGCAGTGAGCCCAAGCCGACACCTCGAAAATCACGGGTCAGGAAAATGCGCAATTCGCCGGTATGGCGCCCCCCCCCCGTATGCCGGTGCAAGGTGGCATCGCCGATCAGCGTATTATTGTGCAGGGCTAACAGGGGTAAAACTCGATCATAATCTAGGCTTTCAAACCATGAAGCAACGAGAGTTTCATCTCTCACATCTTCATAAAGGAAACGGAGATCATCGTCGCTGGCCTGCTTGAACATGTCAACCACCGCGTTACGGTCATCAGCAACCATGGGCCGGATGAGAATCCGTCGCCGATTGCTGGTATTTACAAATTTGCGGTATACTTTCAGATTCATTTATTCCTCCACCTGCTCAGCGATAATCAACAGACCATCAACTCCCCAGCCAAAGAGCAGAGCCTCACCTCTTCAACCAGCAATATCGATGATCTTATTCCATAATAAAAGAGACCTACCATTGTCAACAAAAGTTTACAACCAGCAAAAATTCCGCTATAGCGATACAAGAACAATAATTCCAAAGCAACGGAGTACGGCCATGGCCATGATGGAAATCAGTGTCGTTCCTCTGGGAACCTCAACCCCGGGAGTCAGCACTTATGTGGCTGCCTGCCTGCAGGAAATCAGGCAATCAGGACTGGAACACCAGTTGACGGCCATGGGCACCATCGTCGTTGGTTCGGTCAGCGAACTCCTTGACCTGGCCGGCAGACTCCATCACCTGCCGCTGGCCATGGGCGCCAAGCGGGTGGCCACCACCATCAAGCTGGATGAACGGCTGGACAAGCCGTTGAGCATCGGCGGCAAAATTGCGGCGGTAGAAAAACAATGTCAACCCTAGCCGGCAGACCACAACGGCTGACGGTTTCTCTGGTCCAGATGAACGTTTCACTGGGGAAGCCGTACCGCAATCTCAGCCAAGCGGTCAAGCTCATCGGTCGCGACCTCCGGGAGCCCACCGATCTCATCCTGCTGCCGGAGATGTGGAGCACCGGCTACGATTTTCCCCACTTTCCTCGGCTGGCCGCCTCTTCGGAGCCTCTGCTGGCCCGCCTGCAGGAAATCGCCAGCCAACGTCAGGCCGCCATCGGCGGCACCATGCTCGAACAGGACGGCAACCATTTTTACAATACCTTCCTCCTGATCAACCAAAACGGAAATATTGCCGCCCGCTACCGGAAAATTCATCTCTTTTCACTGATGGATGAACCGGACTATTTTACTCCCGGCGACACGCCGGTCATGACCCGCATCAAGGATATCCCGGTAGGGCTGATCACCTGCTACGATCTTAGGTTTCCTGAACTGAGCCGCACCCTGGCCCTGGCCGGCAGCCAGCTGCTCCTGGTCTGCGCCCAGTGGCCCACCAACCGCGCCCGCCACTGGCAGGCGCTGCTCCGAGCCCGCGCCATTGAAAACCAGTTTTTTGTCGCCGCCTGCAACCGGATCGGCAAGGGAGCGGAGCACCAATTTCCCGGGCTCTCGTCAATCCATGACCCGTGGGGAGAACGGCTGCTGCAAGCCCCCAGGAAACAGGGTGTCTTCACCTGCACCCTCAATTTCAGCCGCCTGGCCGCGGTACGCAAACTGATCAACATCTACGCCGACCGCTGCCCGGACGCCTACCAACAGGAATTCTCTACTGGGAAAATCTGAAAAATCGGCCCTTCCCGGACCACACCTAAAATCCAAATGCGAAAAAGAGAGACCCTCTCTGACGCCATCCGGACCTGGCTCCCGCTCATTCTTGCCGGCCATTCCCGGCCGGCTCTGAGGCATCCGCCGCGAATCACCGCCCAGGCATTCACCAGGAGCCCAAAATAGTTTACAACCAGCCCTGATAAGCTTCTTACCTCAGGGTAAGATAATCCCGCAGAGCCTCCTGCCACGGACGCACCAAGGAGGGAATTAGCTCCTTGACCTTGTTGAGCCCGAGCACCGAACGGACCGGCCGCAAAGCCGCCTGCTCGATCTGGGCGGTGGTCACCGGCTTGATCAGGGCTGCATCATAACCCAGAATCCCAGCAATCTCGCGGGCCACCTCATACCAGCTGACACCCGCGGCGCCGGCATCATTACTGTAATGGTATTTGCCTCGCGCCCGAAGATCAACAAGATAGACGGCAGCAGCGGCCAGGTCACCGACATAGGTGGGGGCACCAAACTGGTCATTAACCACCGACAGGCTTTCCCCTGCTGCCAGCTTCTGCCGCACCGTATCAACAAAATTTTTACCGCCCGGACCATAAAGCCAGCTGGTTCGGATAATCAGATGACCATCCCAGATACTGGCCAGCATCTCTTCGCCGCCCTGTTTTGACATACCGTAATAATTCAGCGGCCAATGTTCATCCCACTCCCGATAGGGCTCCCCCTTTTTGCCATCGAAAATATAATCAGAGCTGAAATGACAAATAAAGGAATGATTCTGCTGGGCTGCCAGCGCCAAGTTTCTGACCCCACGGGAGTTGACCGCCAAGGCCAGATGATGTTCCTGTTCGGCCTCATCAACCTTCGTATAAGCAGCACAGTTGATGATCGCCGCTGGCTTAAGCCGACCGATCTCCGCCAGCACCCGCTGATCATCGGTAATATCAAGCTCTGCATGACCGAGGGCAACAACCTCATGTTCACCCGGGGTCATGGACAGCAGTCCGACAATCGCCCGGCCCAGCATACCGTTGGCGCCGGTAACTACAATGGTATCCGACATAATTGATTCCTTCCTGAAAAGATGTTTTTGAAGACCCACACAAAGTCTGAAAAGGACACGTCCCTACGTTACACCATTGGCCAACGCAAAACAACCTTACAAACTACCCCCTGAAATACTGAAAAACCCGGTCGGCGGTGGACCGGTCGAGAAAACTGCAGGCCTCCAGGGCATCACGCTCCGCCGCAGCGACTCCCTTAAAGCTGCCAAAGGTTTCCAGCAGTCGGCGGGCCCTTACGGCACCGATGCCGGGAATCTCCAGCAGGGCAGTGTCAGTAAGCTGCTTTCGACTGCACTGCCGATGGTAGCTGATGGCAAACCGGTGGGCTTCATCGCGAATTTGCTGCAGCAGCAGGTAGGCTCCCGAATGGGGATGCAGAACCAGGGGATTTTTGCGGCCCGGCAAAAAAAAGCTGTCCGCCGCCGACCGTGATTTTCGCCCCAGGTCGTCGCGTCCTTTGGCAATCGCCACCACCGGCATGGTGACCCCCAGCCGGTCAAGGGCCTGGGAAACCACCGACAACTGACCTTTGCCACCGTCAATCAACAGCAGATCTGGTTTTGCCGTCTCCGCCGACGGCGCAAAGCGCCGGTCGATGACCGCCCGCATCATGGCATAGTCATCGGGGCCGGGGATATGGTCAAGCCGGTAGCGGCGATAGGCGTCCTTGCAGGGCCGGCCGTTGACAAAGGTCACCAGGCTGGCTACCGGAAAACGATCCTGGAAATTGGAGATATCAATACACTCAATGATCTCCAGCTCTTTCTGCAGTCCCACTTTGCGGCCCAGTCCTGCCAACACCTGCTGCATGTCCGTTGATGTTTGATGCTGCTGACGGAAAAATGTTTGGGCGTTTTCAGACGCCATGGCCAGCAGTCCGGCTTTGCGGCCGCGCACCGGCACCTGGAGCCTGACGCCGCGGCCCCGCAAGGTGGAAAGCCACTGTTCCAGCAGTTCCTGCCGATCAGCACCCTGGGGCACCAGAATTGTCGGCGGTGGCACCCGATCTTCATGGTAGTAGCGCTGGACAAAGGCGGCGATCAGCTCCCTGCGGTAGCCGGCAAAGCGAAAAAAGGCAAAGGGCCGGCCGCCAACCACATTTCCCTGGCGGATACGAAGCAGGTAGACGGCAAACCCCTGTTCCTCGTCACCGGCAATGCCGATAACATCCAAATCCTCGCCGGCACCGCTGTCGATTTTCTGGCTCATCATGACCTGTCGCAGGGCCAGAATGGTATCCCGCACCCGGGCAGCCTCTTCAAAACGCTGGCCGGCGGCCAATGCGGACATCTCTTTTTCCAGCCCGGCAACCACCTGCGGTCCCTTGCCCTTGAGGAACAACACAGCTTGGTCAACCTGCCGACGGTACTGCTGCTGGTCAACCTGTCGGCAGCAAGGTGCTTGGCAGAGGTTCATCTGGTGATTGAGACAGGGCCGTGAGCGGTTGCCGAACTGACGGTTGGCACAGCGGCGCAGGCGAAAGTGTTTTTGCAGCACAGCCAGCGTCTGGCGCAAGGCACCGGCCGACGGGTAGGGACCAAAATACAGGGCCCCGTCCCGCCGCCGCCGGCGGACTATTTCCAGCCGGGGATAGGAATGCCCCACATCAAGACGCACGTAGGGATAGTTCTTGTCATCCTTGAGATCAACGTTGTAAGTGGGCCGGTATTTCTTGATCAGGTTGTTTTCGAGGATCAGGGCATCTAGTTCGCTGGCAGTGACGATCACCTCCAGATCATGGACCCGCTGCACCAGGGCTCTGACCTTGGCCGGCTTCCGCGACCCGGAAAAATAGGACTGCACCCTTTTCTTCAGCGCCACCGCCTTGCCGACATATATCACCTCACCGCCCGCACCCTTCATCAGGTAGACGCCGGGGGACAAGGGCAAAGCGGTGATTGTTTCCTGCAGGGAATTCATCTCAGCGAGCTTTTTTCCTTGCCAGCCGCTCCTGCAAACGGGCGGTGATCGTTTCCTCAAATCCCTGCCGGCCCGGCCGGTAAAAATGCCGCTCCCGCAGCCCCTCCGGCAGACATTCCAGCAGCGGCCCGCCGCTCTCGGCAGCCCGATGAGGATTGACATAACCCTTGCCGTAGTCAAGCTTTTTCATCAGCTTGGTGGGCGCATTGCGAACCTGAAGGGGAACCGGCAGCGAACCAGTCTGCTCAATCTCCCGCCGCACCCGTTTCACCGCCAGATAGATGGCATCACTTTTAGGTGAGACTGCCAGGTAGACCGCCGCCTGCATCAGCGACAACTCACCCTCCGGCGACCCCAGCACCTCGTAAGCCTGCCGGGCATTGATGGCCATCTGCAATGCCTGGGGAGCGGCGTTGCCGATATCCTCGCTGGCAAAGCGGATCATCCGGCGGGCGCAGTAGAGGGGATCCTCGCCAGCTTCAAGCATTCGGCCAAGCCAGTACAACACCGCATCAGGGTCGCCGGCCCGCATGCTCTTGATGAAAGCGGAGATATGGTTGTAGTGCTCCTCACCGCTTTTATCATAGGTCAGGTAGCGGTCCGCCAGAAACGGCTGCACCTCGTCCCAGGTTATGGCCTGGTCACGGCTTTCTCGATGGAGCACCACGGTTTCCAACAAATTCAAAGCCCGCCTGGCATCCCCCTGGGCGTAGGCAGCCAGGGTGGGCAGTACATCATCGGCCACCACCAGCGAATAGTCCGCTTCCGTCGCCAGCAGCGCCAGGCCGCGCTGCAGAACAGTTTCGAGGTCGTCATCAGTGAGTGGTTTGAGGACAATAACCCGGGATCGTGACAGCAGGGGGGTGATAACGGAAAATGAGGGGTTTTCGGTGGTCGCCCCCAAGAGGATCAGCACCCCCTCCTCAACCGGCCCCAGAAGAATATCCTGCTGCGCCCGGTTGAAACGGTGAATTTCATCGAGAAAGAGGACGGTCTTACGGCCTTCCTGGAGGTTTTCCCGAGCCTGGGCGCTGATTTTCTTGATGTCGCCGACCCCGGCAGTCACCGCCGACAGATGGTAGAAATCAGCCCCGACGCTGCGGGCCAATACCATGGCCAGAGTTGTCTTGCCGCAGCCGGGGCCGCCCCAGAAGATCATCGAGGGCAATTGCCCGGCCTCAAAGAAGCGGCGGATAATCCCCCCCGGACCAAGGAGGTGACGCTGTCCCACCAACTCATCAAAGGTCCGGGGCCGGGCCCGATGGGCCAGGGGTGCCAGCGATTCATGCTGCTGTGTAATACTATCAGCCATGGAAGAAACCTGTGGATTGACGTTTGCAAAAGCTAACAACGGAGCACTTTTACAACGATTATTCCACAAAGCTGTCGGGAAGGCAACCGCTAATGGCACCCTGACAACTGCCGCTTTACCCTTGACTTGCCGCTCTTGAGCCGCTAATCTGATGATCGAAAGTCAACCATGATCAGTACCTTTAACAACCTCAGCTTTTCGGAGGCCGGCATGGCGGAAAACAACCAGGTACTTCAGACAATCGCCCAGCGGCGCAGCGTCCGCAGATTCGCTCAGCAAACGGTTTCCGACCAGCAGATCGACATTCTGCTGGAAGCCGGACGGTTGTCACCCTCAGGTCTCAACAACCAGCCCTGGCGGTTTGCCGTGGTCAGGCAGCAGGAATTGAAAACCAAATTCGCTCAGCTGACCAACTACCAGGCGATTATCACCAGTGCGCCGGTCCTGGTGGTCGTCCTGCTGGACACCACCTCCCTCTACCACCGGGAAAAAGATATTCAGTCGGTGGGCGCCTGCCTGCAGAATATCCTTCTGGCAGCCCACAGTCTCCAGCTGGGGGCGGTCTGGCTGGGGGAGATCCTCAAAAACGGACCGCAGGTGGTCGAGCTGCTCCAATTGCCGGCTCAGTATGAACTGATGGCGGTAGTGGCCGTCGGCCACCCGGCCCCTGACTATCAGCCAAAGCCGGCTGTTCGCAAACCATTGGCTGATTTGATCCTCTACCGGGATCCCTGCGATGGCTGAAGACTCGCTGCTCAAATCAGGCTATTTCCAGGTCACTCCGGCTTCCGCTTCGCCGGCCACCACCTTGGCTGAGCGAGGGCGCAGCAAAATCGTCAGCCGGCGCCTCAACTCCCGCGGTTCCCGGGGAAAATCATCATCCATTCTCTCCCGGCGCGAACTCTACCAAGAGATCATTCGCCTGCTGGACCAGCTCAGCCATCACCTGAGAGAACAGGGCAGAGAGATTAACTTCACCTTCTTGGAAGTCCCCGGCGGTTATCAGCTGCGGGCCTATGACTGCAGCACCAACCAGCAGCTCTGCCAGCTGATGAGCGAACGCTTCCTGCACTCCCCCGAGCGGCTGCAGAAACTGGTACTGGAGGCAATCAGCGGCATGGGAACCTTATTCGACGCCAGCATCTAAAGCCTTTTTTGTCACAGCTAAAAACAACCCACAAACCCTGGCTTGCCGACCGGAGAAAAATATTGACAAAGATCAACCGGATAGTTTATGAACGGCCCTACATGCCGAAGTGGTGGAACTGGTAGACACGCCATCTTGAGGGGGTGGTGGGCTAACGCTCGTGGGGGTTCGAGTCCCCCCTTCGGCACCATCGAACGATAACCTCTTGATAAAAAGAGTTTTTTCCTTAAATCAAGCCTTTCTCAATGATTTGTGTACCAATTTGGTACACAGATTGAGGAGGCTTTTTTTATGCCCAGGGGCAAACACTTGCAGGTCAGAAGTAATGGATACTGCTATTTCTGTCTTCGCATCCCTTCTGATGTAGCTCAATACTTCCCCAAGGCAGAACTAAAGAAATCACTCCGAACAAAGAACAAGCGGCTTGCATCTTCATTAGTCAAGTTCTTTGCCCAAAAACCACCAAACCATCCACTGGTTAACGATCGATCTTTAGTTTCACTGCCTGACTGGAAGTTTGAGGTGGGCAGAAGGCATCTTCTTATTAAAACAAGGAAAGGAATCCCAACAATGATAGATGTAATTGCGTCGATCCAGATTAAAGAGGGTAGATTGTCCGAATTCCTGAAAATCTTCAAAGCTAATGTTCCCAAGGTTTTGCAAGAGAAGGGATGTTTGGCCTATGCTCCAACCATTGATCTGCCTACAGGTTTACCTGTCCAGGAGATGAACAAAAATATTGTCACGATCATCGAGAAATGGGAAAGTTTAGAGGCTTTGCAGACCCACCTGACAGCCCCGCACATGATTGCGTATAAAGAAGCAGTTAGGAACATCGTTGATAAAACGTCAATTAAAGTGCTGAAGGAAGTGTAATCAGTTATTTCTGGTTGGCAAATGTACGATGAAGGTTAAATTTGTGGTCTGGCCTTGTGGTTGAGATTGATAGTACAATATCTTATTTTTATCCACCTCTCAGGGTTAAAATGTTCTGCAATTATTTGCATTCACAGGGCTAGAACTTCTTTACCGATTCAATGGTTGGATGCATAGAGGGTGCAAACATCGGCAGAAAATCGGTGTCTTACCTTACAAAATATTTCTATTTTAACTGCTTACAGCAACTACCTGCCCCCTCATCCACACCATCTAACGATAAAACTCTAAAACCTTGGGGTTTCAAACTTTCTTTTTTTCAGCAACACACATGTTTCCAGACAACTTATCCTTCCACGACCATTCTGACGTTTATCAACCAAGCCTGAAATAGCCAAAAACCTTCGCAATATTTCAACCATTGCCAGCAGGGATTGCCCTTTTGTCGAACCTCATGATTTTGACAGAGAAATAAAGCTGTGTTAGATTGTGTATATTACAGGTGTAATTATCTTTCAGAAGGTTTTGGAACTCAATGGGAAAGACGAGCCTATAGGCTGCTGAATCATTCTGCAGCCTGCACAGGACTAGACAAAGGGGGGGGATACGATGAAATTGAGCGCACGGAATGTTATCAAGGGAACCATTAAGGCAATTGAAATTGGTGCGGTTAATGTGGAAGTGGACGTCGAAGTTGCTCCAGGACTGGAAATGACCTCGATAATAACGAAAAAATCGTGTGAGAATCTTGGCCTTGCGGTCGGCAAGGAAGCATATCTGGTTGTCAAAGCGTCAAATGTGATGATCGGCACGGAATAACCACATTACCGATAATCATAGAGGGAAAAGATGACAAGAGGCTGAAATCCACAAAGGTTTCAGCCTCTTGTCATTTACTGCCATAGTCTGTAGCAATCATGCAAGCTATTGCTTATTAACCCACTTCTGATTCCGAACCACTGATCCTTTTCCCTTGCTGCCATGATTTTTGTCGCCGCCGGCAAAAGCAGGAACCGTTATTAATGCTGCAAAGCCAATGATACACATCATGATAATAACTTTTTTCACGTTGCACCTCCTGTTTTACGTTTAAGTATGAACAATACCAAGAACAGCAGAAAGATAATGGATTGACATAAGTCCCCCTACCAGCGCACCACAATGGAAACCAAACTCACTTCCAAGCCATCGACTAGCAGGTCTTCCCGGCATGAAACCATGGGAACCTCACATTCCGGCCGACTGTTGAGCGGACCAAGCCCATAGAAACATACAGCTTGCAGCTTTTCAGCATCAAGCGCCAGTCGCTGCCGGCCATTGTTTTCCTCAGCTGCGCAGCCTTCCTGATCACCTGCCTCGGCGGCAACGGCAGTGTTCAGCACCAGCTGACCGGGGTCCTGATCGGCAGCTGCCGGCCAGGCAAACAGGCACACGAATGCGGCAATCCATGCAACCGTCAACCATGATATCGTCCTGTTCATGCCTTTCACCTCCCACTGTCTTTTAGGGCACCCTTTGCCTCTGCTCTGCTGTATAGTCTATCAAGTTCCATGCCACCATCATGATTTCCGAGCTTTTAACTGAGAAATACAATAGTTATCAAGGGTTAGGAATGACAGCCGTCTCCTTCCAAGAATGATCCACCCATTCACCATGTAACCAATCCACTAACAATCCAGACGAATAATACATATCTGTAATGAAGCCGGCGCCGTGAAGATCACACCAATGACTTGCCCGACCAGGCAATAAACGCTGGTTGCACCGGAAAGGAAATAATGACTGCTTTACCAGGGTGATGGAGGAAAAAAATGGCAGAAGAGAATGAAAGCGGACATTGGCAGTTTTTGTAAAGGGAACTGATGCAAGGTAGTGGCTGGTCTACTCTTCGACCTTGCCCCGCAACTCCTTTACCCGGGAGCGGATGCTTTTGCCAGCCAGCCGTTTTTCCCGGGAGCTGCGGGTGGGTTTCGTTGGCCGGCGCCGCTTGGGCACCACTGCCGCCTTTTCCAGAAGAGCCTGGAAGCGCAGCAGGGCGTCTTCCCGGTTTTTCTCCTGGGAGCGAAACCGCTGGGCCTTGACGACAATAACGCCGTCTTTGGTAATCCGGCTGTCCTTCAGCTGCAGCAACCGCTCTTTGTAGAACTCCGGCAGCGAGGAAGGGACAATGGCAAACCGAAGGTGGACGGCCGACGAAACCTTGTTGACATTCTGCCCGCCGGCTCCCTGGGCGCGGATTGCCCGGATCTCGATCTCGTCCTCGGGGATGGTTATACCGTTGGCAAGCTGCACCATGACGTGTGTCTCCACCTTTCAGTCCCTGCCTGTTTACCATCATGTATGGAGCAGCGGCGGGCAATTGTCAAGGCATAGGCAGAACCAGCAGCCCATCAAACATGAATTTTTCTGCCACATTGTCCTTGACATCGGGAAACTATTTGTCTATATTGCCAAATAGTAATACATATCCTTAAAACAGACTGTCGGCACTAGAATCAGAATGCAACATGAACCAAAACGGACGTTCTAACGATGATTGTTAACAATCCAGATCTTAAGCAAAGGGCAGCGGTTTTCAAAGCCCTGGCCCACCCTACCCGGCTGTTTATCATCGATGAGCTAGCCAAAACGGAGCAGTGCGTCTGCAAGCTGACTGAAATGATCGGCGCCGACACCTCCACCGTCTCCCGCCATTTATCGGTTCTCAAAAACGCCGGCATTGTTGATGATGAAAAACGGGGTCTGCAGGTGTTCTATTCGTTGAAAACCCCCTGCATCATAGAATTTTTCACCTGCGTGCAGACAGCCGCCGGCCTGTCGGCCGGTAGTGACCAGCTAAAAAGGTAAACAAACTCTTTTTTTCCTCACCTAATTGGCTAATAGGCCAATTAGTCATCGAAATTGGTCTATTTCTCTATAGGGAACTAAAACATGGACTGGAAACAGGAATTGAAGTCGCTGGCAGCAATTGTTGCCGTTTTTCTGGCTTGTTTCTACCTGCCCCTTGGCACGCCGCGCTTTGACCAAGCAATGATGGAAGCGCTGCACCTGGTCAAATGGTATGCTCGGGAACACGTTATCCTGTGCTTGGTGCCGGCCTTTTTCATCGCTGGGGCGATTGCCGTTTTTCTCAGCCAGGCGTCGGTGATGAAATACCTGGGGGCCCGGGCCAACAAGGTACTCGCCTATGGCGTCGCGTCAGTATCGGGAACCGTCCTGGCAGTCTGCTCATGCACCGTCCTACCCCTGTTTGTCGGCATCTACCGCATGGGCGCCGGCCTCGGGCCGGCAACCGCCTTTCTCTACGCCGGACCGGCAGTCAATATTCTTTCCATTGTCCTGACGGCCCGGGTCCTGGGCTACCAGATGGGCATTGCCCGGGCAGTGGGGGCGATCCTCTTCAGTATTATCATCGGCCTGGCGATGCACCTCATCTTCCGCCGGGAAGAGCTGGAAAAAGCAACACTGCAGATGGCGATGCCGGAACCGGAGGTCAGCCGGCCATTGTGGCAGAACGGCCTGTTCTTCGCCGCCATGGTGGGCATTCTGGTGTTCGCCAACTGGGGCCGGTCGACGGCCGCCGGCGGCCTGTGGTATCTGCTCTTTACCTACAAATGGCTGCTGACGGGTGGCTGCTCCCTGGCCCTGGCGATCATCCTGGTGACCTGGTTCGGCATCAAACCCTGGCAGATGTTCATTGGCGCCAGCCCGGCGATTGCCGCCCTGGTGATGTTTCCGGCTCAGCCCATGATTCCCTTCGTCGCCGGCGTCCTCGGTCTTTCAGCAATCATCAGCAGACGCGAGGATGAGACCGGTGAATGGTTCAGCCAGGCATGGGGGTTTGCTAAACAGATCCTGCCGCTGTTGTTGTTCGGCGTCCTGATCGCCGGCGCCCTCCTTGGCCGTCCCAATCATGAAGGCCTGGTTCCCGCAGCCTGGGTCAGTTCGGCGGTGGGCGGCAATTCATTGTCGGCCAATTTCTTCGCCTCCTTTGCCGGCGCATTCATGTATTTTGCCACCCTGACCGAAGTCCCGATCCTGCAGGGGCTGATCGGCAACGGCATGGGCAAAGGGCCAGCCCTGGCTTTGCTGCTGGCCGGGCCGGCGCTGTCGCTGCCCAACATGCTGGTCATCCGCAGCGCCATGGGGACGCAAAAAACAGTGGTCTTTGTAACGCTGGTGGTGGTCATGGCGACCATTTCCGGCATGATCTATGGAACTTTTTTTTAACCTGGAGGAGACAATGAAAAAAATTCAGATTCTCGGCACCGGCTGCAAAAAGTGCCAGCAGCTGGCTGAAAACGCCCAGACTGCCGCCAACACTCTCGGGCTTGACTATGAGCTGGTGAAGGTGACGGACATCGGCGAAATCGTCAGCTTCGGCGTCATGATGACCCCGGCGCTGGCGGTAAATGGGGAAGTAAAATCGTCCGGCAAGGTTCTGTCACCCGAGGCAATCACCAAGCTGCTTGCTTAATGGCCTGTCGGTAACACAGAGGAGATAATGATACCATGTTCAATCTGGAGAAATACAGATGAGAAAGACCAGCATTATCCTGACAGTTGCGGCATTGGTAATCTTTCTGGCGGGAGCAGGTGTAATACACTTGGCAAAAACTGCCGCCGCTGAAACCGACAATCCCTTGACGGTCAAATCGCCTTCTGCAAGCCGGACAACCAACACGATTATCGCCTATTATTTCCACGGCAACCGGCGCTGCTCCACCTGCCGCAAGATCGAGTCCTATACCCTTGAAGCCCTGCAGGAGCATTTTGCCAAGGAGTTGTCAAGCGGCCTGCTGGTGTGGCGGCCGGTGAATACCGACCAGCGGGAACACGAACATTTCGTCAAGGAGTTCAAGCTCACCAATCGCGCCGTTGTCCTGGTAAACATGGTTGACGGCCGGCAGACGCGGTGGCAGAATCTTGACCGGATCTGGACCATGGTCCGCAACCAAGCAGCGTTCAAGGAGTATGTTCAGCTGCGAACCAGGAACTTCATGGACGAAAAACAGCCATGACTGAACTGCTCACCGGCATGGTGACTGCGCTCTGGCTGGGAATCATCACCTCCATCAGTCCCTGCCCCCTGGCCACCAATGTTGCCGCCATATCGTTCATCGCCAGGCACGTCGGCAGTCCTGCCAGGGTCTGGATGAGCGGCATTGTCTATGCGGCCGGCCGGGTAGCGGCCTATGTGCTGCTGGGGGCGCTGCTGGTTGCCAGCCTGCTGTCGGCTCCCGGGGTTTCCCATTTTCTGCAGAAATACATGAATCAGCTGCTCGGCCCCGTCCTGCTGATCACCGGCCTGGTGCTGCTGGGCGCTGTCCTATCTGCCCTCCCCGGCCTGGGAATCGGCAGCCGGCTGCAGCGGGTGGGAGAGCACTGGGGCCTGGGAGGAGCCGGACTGCTGGGCATCGTCTTTGCCCTCTCCTTCTGTCCGGTGTCGGCGGCGCTTTTTTTCGGC
Source organism: Candidatus Anaeroferrophillus wilburensis (assembly GCA_016934315.1). NCBI lineage: Bacteria > Deltaproteobacteria > Candidatus Anaeroferrophillales > Candidatus Anaeroferrophillacea > Candidatus Anaeroferrophillus > Candidatus Anaeroferrophillus wilburensis. Next base: position 19,483 of record JAFGSY010000033.1, read on the forward strand.
AGTTTGCTGCCCCTGGCCCTGCGGTTCGAGTCCAGCATCATGATCCCTTCCCTCTACGGGCTGGGGACCGGCCTGCCGGTGTTGATCTTTGCAATCCTGATCGCAGGGAGCACCCATTCGGTGGGCAGGTTTTTCAACCGGCTGACCGTCTTCGAGCGCTGGGCCCGGCGGCTTACCGGCCTCATCTTCCTGGCGGTGGGAATCTACTACTGCCTCATCTACAATTTCGCGGCTTTCGCCTCCACCTGAACAGTTGCAACAACTGGCCGATCAGGCGCACATAAACAGGGCGGCCTCCTTACTTGGTCTCCAGTTCACTCTCTGCCGCCGGCGGCTGTTCCTGCTTCTCTTCGGCAGCTTGGCAGTAGTCTTCCGGTTGGCGGGCAAACAGGTGACCGAACAGACCGTTGATCCGATAGACTTGCGGGCCATCCAGCCGGCGGACGTAGGTATGGAGAAAATCCGCCGCCACCTTACCCACCACCAGGCCCACCGGTCCCGCTGTCGTTTCGCCGCGGATGACCGTTCCCTTTTCCTCGTCAACATGATAGAGGGGTGCTTTTTCGCGGTCGTCAGTAACCAGGTCACTCAACTCCAGCCCCTGCAGGGCGACAATCATACCGGTCACCAGCTCCTCTTTCACCTGACAGTCAGGCTGACCGGCCAGCTGCCAGCGGCCATCCTGCCGGACCAGCACTACCAGCTCCTTCTCCGGTGCCGCCACCTCAAGTTTTTGCCAGTCTTCCTGGCCAAAAGCGGCATACGGCTGTCTGCCGCGGTCGCCGCCACGGCTGCCGCCATGGAATGCAAACCAGTAAACCGCGCCAGCAGCCAGCAAAAGGACCACCACCAGCAGCATATTTTTACTTTTCATGATCTCCACCTTCTCCTGTTTCGCAATCCGGCAGCCTCACTGGAGGAGGCGTTCCACCCGGCGTTTGATCCGCTGCCACCGCCAGCGCCAGCGGATCAGGCCGATGATAATCAGCAGCAGCGGCACCAGGAGAATATTGGCATAGGCCACCATCTGCTGCCAGAGGGGATCAATCTCGGTCAAGGGCCGACTTCCGAGCCCTCGGGAGCGGATGCCGATCAGTCCCTGATCCTGCAGCAGCCAGTCGACAGCATTGAAGAAGAAAGAGGCCATCAGCCCGTCGAGATAATCATCTTTCATGAAGCTGCTGCAACCGACCACCAGGATGCGGCCTTGACCGGTGGCGGCGACCAGGTTTTTTTGCAGCTCTTCGGGGGCCGTTTTCGCTTTGGCTGTTTCGACAGTTTTCAGGTCCTCTTCCGCTACCGCAGATTCCTCTTTCCCCGCCGGCGGCGCCACAGGCAGCGGCCGGTCGGCAAAGTAACTCTTCAGCTCACCGGTTACCGCCGCGGCCACCACATAGGGGCCTTCATGAAAGCCGGAGACATCAGGCTGGGTATAGGGGTCAATGGAAAACTCCTTGGTCTGCAGTTTACTCTGCGCCGATGAACGGACCAGCCAGGTAAACTCTCCGGCAGCGCCATCCACTTGCTCCACCGTGCTGACAAAGGGGAAATGAAGATTCTGAAAGTCGGAAACCATCACCTGATCATGGTTCACATCGACGAGGCTGGGGAAGAGGGGATAGTTGACCAGGTTTGAAACCATGAACTGCCCCTGGCGGCTCTGGACAGTAATCCGCTCATTGCGGGCATCCATCAGCAGGTCGGTGTTGATCCGCACGCCATAAGCCTGCAGCAGGTCGTTGAGATTATTTTCCTGGTTGCGCCAGGCGGCCATCACCTGCAGATTGGTCTCCAGAGGACTGGCGAAAAAGGCCACCCCTTTGCCGGCCATAACATAGCGATCAATGAGCAGCAGTTGCCAGGGCGTCAGCTTCTTTTCCGGCGCCAGCACCACCAGGGCATCGGCCGGCTCGCCCAGGGTTTTCTCCTCGGCAAGATCAAGAAATTCCACCGTATGCTGCTGTTCCAGGGCCTGGATAAGCTGGCTCAGTTCTCTTCTGGCCCGCGGAATATTGCCGCTGGCAATGGCCACCCGCGGCTGCCGTTCGGCTGTCAGTTTTTTCATCAGGCTGGTAAACTTATAATCCAGGTCCTCGGTCTTCTGGACGTAGGGAATCACCTCGTTTTTGTCCTGGTAGTAGAACGCCATCCCCAGGTAGCAGTTTTTCACCTCCAGTTTATTGCTGGATACATCGGTCAGCTGAATCTGCGGGATGCCGATCATCTGCATCTGCTTCTTCAGTTCGGGGTCCAGGTCAGGGTCGACAAACTCATAACGCAGGCGACTGCCGGTGAACACCTGGTATTCCTCCAGCTTTTCGGCAATATAGCGGCGGTAGTCGCTGTAGGGAAAGGGCAGCTCGGTGGAAAAATAGACTTTGACTTGGAGCGGATCTTCGAGGCTTGCCAGCAGTTCCCGGGTATAGGAGGGCACCGTGTAGATCTGCCCGTCACTGAGATCGTAGCGCTGATAATACCGCTGAGAGATCAGGTTGACAAACACCAGAATCCCCGCCAGGGCCAGCAGGGCAATGAAGGCATTGACGCCATATCTTCTTTTCATATCCATGACTATCCCCTCCACTTCCGACGTTGAACCAGGTAGAGGGACCAGGCAAAAAAGAACATGACCACACTCAGGTAATAGATCAGATCACGGCTGTCGATAACTCCCCGGGACAGGGCTTTGAAATGGTTGTCGACACTGAGAAAACCGGCCATCCGGGCAATGGCGGGCGGCATCCAGACAATAAATTTATCGAGGATAAAGAAGCAGAAGGAAACCAGAAAGCTGAGGATAAAGGCCGACAGCTGGCTGTTGACCATGGTACTGGCCCAGAGGCCGATTGCCAGGTAGAGAGCCCCCATGAGGAGCAAACCGAGATAACCGGTGGCCAGTGCCCCCAGGTCGGGCTGGCCCAGGGCGAGGATGGTCAGAGCATAGGGAAAGGTCAGCAGCACCGCCAGCGACATCAGCAGACAGGCGGCGGCATACTTGCCGGCCAGCACCGCAAAAGAGGTCACTGGATAGGTGAACAGCAGTTCCGCCGTGCCGCTTTTCTGCTCCTCGGCCACCAGTCCCATGCTGATTGACGGCGCAAAAAAGATAAACATCAGCGGCGCCATACTGAAAAAACCGCGCAGCGATGCCTGCTGGTCAAAAAAGAGGTTGGCGGAAAAGAACCAGCCACAGATCAACAAATAGACAACGATAACGATGTAGGCAACCGGCGAATTAAAGAAAGCGGCTAATTCACGGGCACCAATAGTCCATATCTTTCTCATGCCACCCTCCTGCTCTCCGCCTTGGCTGCAGGTTCACCCAGGGTCAATTGTTTAAAAACATCTTCAAGGCTCAGCTGGTGCCGGTAGAGCTCCAGCAGGGGCCAGTTTTCCTGCCGGACAACCCCATAGACCAGCTCCCGCAGATCTCCTTCGCCTCCCTTCCGGCCTTTGACGAGCAGGCTGGTGGTCCCCGGCTCACCGGCCGCCTGGTGGCTGACGGCGGCCACCGTGGGAATGGCAGCCAGTTTTTCCCGGCAGCCCTCGGGCTCACCTTTCAGCTCCACCCGGATAAGCTCTTCGCCGCCGGCCCGGGACGCCAGTTCGTCCGGCGATCCGTCAGCCACCAGGCGGCCCCGGTTCATAATCAGAATCCGGTCACAGGTACTCTGTACCTCCGGCAGAATGTGGGTGCTGAGGATCAGGGTTTTTTCCGCCCCCAGGGTTTTGATCAGGGAGCGGATTTCACCGATCTGGTTGGGGTCAAGACCGGAGGTCGGCTCATCCAGGATCAGTACCGGCGGATCGTGGACAATGGCCTGGGCCAGCCCCAGGCGTTGACGGTAACCCTTGGAAAGGGTTCCGGTTTTTTTTTCCAGCACCTTTTCCAGACCGCAGACCCGGATCACCGTCCGCATCCGGTCACGCACCCTGGAGGCCGGAACCTCGCGCATACGTACTGCGAAGAGGAGCTGATCAAGGACATTCATCTCATCATAGAGGGGATTGCTTTCCGGCAGATAGCCGAGGGAGCGACGGACGGCAAGGGAATCAGTCAGCACATCATGGCCAGCGATGGCAACGGTACCGGCAGAGGGCGACAGGTAGCCGGTCAACATCTTCATGGTGGTGCTCTTGCCGGCCCCGTTGGGACCCAGGAGGCCGAGAATCTGGCCCTTCGGTACCGTAAAGGAAATATCGTTGACCGCCGGCACCCGGTCAAACTGTTTGCTCAACGATGTTACAGTAATCATAGAGACATTCCTCAGTAGAAAATACCATGGCAAAGCTCTTGCGGGCAACCTCGCACCAACTTCCTGCACGCCTTACCACACATCCATCAAATCAGGAACCAAGGAAAATATAGGTTTTAGCCGTTCTTTGTCAAGAGGATACGGGAAGCAAAAAAAGCGAGAAATTATTTTTTACCAATTTCCCTCTTGACAGCATCACATTTCCATGTTAATCATGATTAATTAAATAAATTTAGTCTCATTTAAGACTACCCACCATACCATAGGAGGAGTAAGACCATGTGCATGAAAATTGAATTCACCTGTCAGTGCAGCAGCGAAAAGGCTCAATTCAACAACATGAATAACATCCTGCCCCCTTCGGTTATTGAGAACGTCTACTGCCCTTCCTGCAGCAGCAAGGTAGCGGTCAATTCGGAAACCATGCTGGTGGACAACGGCTGGATCATCGAATATGACATGCCGCAGATACAATATCTGCTGGCCAAGGTTGGCATCCCGGAAAGCCAGATTACACCGGAATTTGTCTTTGACGAACGCTATTCCACTTGGCAGGGAGTCACACCGACCGACATGGAACAGAGCATCAGGGAACGGGAAAAAATGCTTGAAATTGCCAAGGTTGACAAGCGCAGATATGCGGAAACCTTGAAAGAATGGAGCATCACCCGGATGAAAAACTTCATGGAAGCCGGCTGGCGCAAGGCCCAGCCAACGGCCGGATAAACACTTCTTTTCATAACCCCCTCCCCTCCTTTTTCGTTGGACCGGTGAGCGTATCTATGCTCACCGGTTTTTTTTACTCCATGAACCATGAACATTGATGAACTCGTAACAACTGGAAAACACCTTGAAAACCGGAGGCGCAGCAACGGCTCCAGATTCGAGGCAAGCAAAACCTTCATCATTGGGTTGTACATCCAAGACAACCCAATGATAAAGGTTGCAGCGTAGCGGAAAAGGTGGAGCCGCTACGAAGCCATCGATATTGACGAAAGGTTGCAAAGGGGCGATAAACATGCTAGCTCATCAGGAAACCACCTTCTCTGCCATGGTGCTTCAATGAACGTTGTCGACATCCGCGATGCGGCCGGCCGCATCCATCCCCACATCCACCTGACCCCGCTCATCCATTCCCTTTCTTTCAGTCAGATGAGCGGTGCCGAGATTTTTCTCAAAGCGGAAAACCTGCAGAAGACCGGTTCCTTTAAGGTCAGGGGGGCATTCAACAAGCTTATCCAGCTGCGGGAATCGCAGGTCATTGCAGCCTCCATGGGCAACCATGCCCAGGCGGTGGCGTTTGCCGCCAGCCGACTGGGCAAAGAGGCAACCATCGTCATGCCGGAAACTGTAGCGCTGAACAAGGAGGAGGCCACCCGCAGCTACGGCGCCCGGGTCGTCCTCCACGGCACCACGTTGACCGAATCGCTGCAGTATGCCAGAGAGCAGCAGACCGCATTCATCCATCCTTTCGATGATCCGCAGATCATTGCTGGCCAGGGAACCATCGGCTTGGAATTATGCCGGCAGTTGGAGAATATTGATACCATCCTGGTCCCGGTGGGCGGCGGCGGCCTGATCGCCGGCATTGCCTGCGCGGTTAAGGAACTCTCACCGGCTACCAGAATTATCGGCATCCAGACAGAGGCCGCGCCATCCGCCAGCCGCAGTTTTACTTCAGGCACTTTGACCGCGCAGCAACCGGCGCCAACCCTGGCTGACGGCATTGCGGTGGGCCAGGTGGGCCGCCAAACCCTGGCAATCATGAACCAGTATGTTGATGAGATGATGCTCGTCGACGAAAACCGGATTGCCGAAGCCATTCTGCTGCTGATGGAACGAAAGAAGTTGGTTGTCGAGGGTGCCGGCGCCGTCCCCCTGGCGGCGCTGCTGCAGTATCCGCGTCACTTTCAGGGACGCCGGGTAATTCTGCTGATCAGCGGCGGCAATATTGATTTCACCGTCGTTGACCACATTATTCACCGTGGCCTGGCAGCCAATGGCAGAATCACCATCATCACCTTGGAAATCCAGGATGTTCCTGGCAGCCTCCATAAGGTTACCGGCATTATTGCCGACCAACGGGGCAACATTCTTAATGTCCACCATGAACGGCTGGTGGCCGATCTGCCTTTCGGCTTCCTGCGGGCGGCAATCACCATTGAAACCAGAGGGCCGGGCCATGGCCGGACGATTGCCGCCCAGTTGGAGAACGAGGGCTACACGGTTCTCAGCCACCAATCATCACCGTGATCACCGCCCCTCACATCACACGGTTGGCAGGGAAACGAAAGATGTCCATCCAGCTTGTGCTGCGCACCCGGACATGTTATAGTTTTCCCTCTTTTTCAGGACCTGCTAACCTTCTCCGCCGACAATGGGAGTTTCCATATCATGGCCGTTGCTGACGTCATCTTTCTCCATGCCCCCACCGTCTACGATTTTCGCAGGCGGGCCACCCTGTGGGGGCCCACCAGCGATCTGGTGCCTTCAGAACCGATTTTCGACATGTACCCGGTGGGCTTTTCCACCATGTGCGCCTACCTTGAAGAGGCCGGCTTCCGCACCCGGATTGTCAACCTGGCCGCCCGCATGGTGCGTTCCAAAACCTTCAATGTCGAACAACATCTTGCCCGGTTGCAGGGCAGAGCCTTCGGTATCGACCTCCACTGGCTGCCCCACGCCCATGGTTCCCTGGCAATCGCTGAGCTGGTTAAAAAATATCACCCTGAAACACCGGTTTTTTTCGGCGGCTTTTCCGCCTCCTATTTTTATCAGGAACTGATTGGCTACCCACAGGTGGATTATGTTCTGCGCGGCGATTCAACCGAAGAACCCCTGCACCAGCTGACCGCCTGCATTACCGCCGCTGATCACCGCGACCATATCGACGAAGAGGCCCTGGCCGCCATTCCCAATCTGAGCTGGAAAGACCGCCAGGGGGAGATTCACCACAACCCGCAGACCTACCTACCCGCCGATCTGGACCACCTGGAGATGAACTACCGCCAGATGGTCCGTTCGGTGGTCCGCGATTTTGACTTTCTCAACTACATCCCCTTCAGCCATTGGATTGACTATCCGGCCATGGCGGTCATTACCGTACGCGGTTGCAAGCACAACTGTTCATACTGCGGCGGCTCCGCCTCGGCCTCGCGCCTGATCTCCGACCGCAAGGCTCCAGCTTTCCGCTCACCGGAAAAATTGGCCCAGGATATGCGGGACATGTACAACATCAGCCGCGGACCGGGCTTCATCCTCGGCGATATCCGCCATGCGGGGATGGACTATGCCCACCGTTTTCTGAAAGCCATTAAAGGATATCCAGGACAGGGCATGCTGGAGATTTTCGGTCCCATCGATCGGCCATTTGCCGATGAACTCGCCGATGCCCTGCCCAACTTTGTCGTTGAATTTTCCCCCGAATCCCATGATCCTGCTGTCCGCCGGGCGCTCAATATGAGCTACACTAATGAAGAGATTGAGGACACCATCGCCAACTGTCTGGCGGTCGGCTGCCGCCGCTTTGACCTGTTTTTCATGATCGGCCTGCCGGAGCAGACCGCCCAATCCGTCCTGGAGAGCATCGACTATTTCGAACGGCTGCTGGAACGTTATGGCGACGGCCGTTTCATGCCCTTTATCGGTCCTCTGGCACCCTTTGTGGATCCGGGAAGCCTGCTTTTTGAACAGCCGGAAAAATATGGTTACCATATTCTCTGCCGAACGCTGGAGGAACACCGGCAGATCCTGCTGGCACCCACCTGGAAACATATTCTCAACTACGAAACCCACTGGATGAGCCGCGATGAAATGGGCGACGTAACGTATGAAGCCGGCCGCCGGCTCAATGCCCTCAAGGCCAAGTTCGGCCTCATCAGTCCGGCGGTCGCCGCCGAAACCGACGATCGCATCAACCGCGCCGTCGCCCTCATGGCCCGGATAGACCGCCTGCTCAATGAATGTTCACCCGAAGAGCTGAAACAGGAGTTGCTGGCCCTCAAACCGCAGATTGACCGGGCCAACGCTTCCACGGTATGCGAAAAAACCGAGCTTGATCTGCCCTATGGCATCACCTCGTTCAATCTGCCGCAATTGATCAAGATGGGGACTGCAGATATCTGCAGCAACATCCTTAAACGTCGCCGACGCTGACCCCGCACCTTCGGGCCGGAACGAACCTGGCAGGCGAGCGGAGCATGAGGCGGTTGGGAAAAAGATGAGTACCAGAAAACTCAGTCAGCTTTTCGACCCCCGCTGCATTGCGGTGATCGCCGATTTCTGTCCGGGCAGCTATAAAGAACAGCTGCTGACTGCCAATCTGTCACGGCTGAATGGCGGCCGGTCCGTCTATTTCGTCGGGGCCCCCTGCCTGCCCACCGACGTCAAGGGCATCACGGCGGACAGCCTGGAGCAGATCAACCAGCCCATCGACATTCTCATCGTCGCCCTGCCGCTAACCACTGTGCCGGAAATCTTTCGCGCTCAAAACATCAGTACGGTTGCATCGATCATCCTCCTGGGATTCGCCGAGAAAATCCAGACGGCACTGCTCGATGATATTTTATCACAGGCCGGCAGACATCAAATCAGAATCCTGGGTGCCAACTCCATCGGTCTCCTTATCCCGCGGCTTAACCTCAACGCCTCCTATCACTCGACGATGCCCCACCAGGGACGCATTGCCCTGGTTTCCCAGAGCGGCGCCCTGATCACCTCAATTCTCGACATTGCCCGGGAACGAAATATCGGTTTCAGCCACGTGGTCAGCATCGGCAGCTTGGCAGATATCGATTTCGGTGATCTCATCGACTACCTGGGTGGTGACGACCAGGTCGGCAGCATCGCTCTGTACATGGAAAATATCGGCAGCGTCAAAAAATTTCTCAGCGCCTGCCGCTCCACTGCTCGGGTAAAACCGATCATCGTTCTCAAAAGCGGCCGCCACCCCATGATTCAGTCGCTTATTGAACGGCGCAACGCCGACCACCTGGGGAGCGATGCAGTCTACGACAGTGCTTTCCGCCGAGCGGGTGTTATCATGGTGGACACCATCAATGAGTTGCTCACCGCCGGCATCACCCTGTCCACCAGCCATATCCCTTTTGGTAATCGTTTTGCCCTGATCACCAACTCCGGAGCCCTGGGGTTGTTTGCCCTTGACCAGCTCCTTTCACGGCAACTGGCACCTGCGGCGATCCAGCCACCCTTGCAACAAAAGCTGACAGAGCTCCTTCCAGAAAAGTCAGACGAAAATCCCATCGATGTGGGGGCAACCGCAGACAATGACTGTTTCAGTGCCACCATTGCCGCCTGTCTGGAATCGGGAAACGTTGACGCCCTTATTGTGCTTATGGTTATCAACGGCTTCATGGAACCCCATACCATTGTTGACCAGGTACAAAAAAACGGAGAGCGGTTTCCCGGAAAAATTTTTTATGCCTGGCTGGGGGGCAGCCCCTTTCACCGCTACAAGGCCCGGAATTTCATGCAGGCTGACATCCCCATCTATTTCACTCTTGAAGAAGCCCTGAGCGCCTATTACTACAGTGAGCGCTACCGCTATAAACTGGCCAAACTGATGGCCATCCCGCCCCAATTCGACGACGCCTCGCCCACCCATCAGGCCCGGGTTCGGCAGATAGTAGCCCCGCACCTGGCACCAGAGCCAGCCCCCCTGCCGGAAACTGTTGTCAGAGAACTGCTGCAAACCTACGGCATTACGGTCACCAGCCAAACCCTGCCGGTGGCCGGCGTAGAACTGGCACTCAGCTGTCGCTGGGATCCCGAATTTGGACCTTACTTCTCCCTTGGCATCAGCGGTTTCTGCAGCCGTTTCAACAGCCGGACAGCCATCATGCTCCCACCCCTGAATTCTCTGCAGGCGCAACGGCTGATTGAACGTTCACCAGCTGCCGATATTCTGGCATCCTATCCGCTCACCAGACTGGAAGATCTACTGCTACGCTTCTCAGCCCTGATCTGCGATTTTGCCGAGATCAGGCAGGCAAAGCTGGTGCTGACGGTCAGGGAAACCGGCGACGTAGCCACGACCAATGCCAGCATCATGGCCAGCTACACCGCTACCATCGCCCCCCACCACCTGGTGATCATGCCTTATCCCCACCAGTATCAGTTTTTTGCAACCCTTGCCGACGGCACCCGGCTGCTGATCCGGCCTATCAAGCCGGAAGACGAGGAAAAACATTTCGCCTTTTTTCATTCCCTTTCCCGCCAGACCAACTACTACCGTTTTTTCAGCTACCGGAAAAAATTGAGCCACGAACAGATATCCCGCTTTACCCAGATTGATTACGATCGGGAGATGGCCATCATTGCCCTGGTGGAAGAAAACGGCGTTGACACAACCATCGGCGTCAACCGGCTGGCCTACTATCCCCAGGACGACCGACACGAGTTTGCCCTAGTGATAACCGACGCCTGGCAGGGAAAAGGCGTAGGGAAGGTACTGATGGAAAGACTGCTGGAAATCGCCAAAGACCGGCAGATCAGAACCATTTACGGCAAGGTTCTCGCTGAAAACCAGACAATGATCGGTTTCTGCCGGCGCTTTGGCTTCAGCGAGTATGAGAGCGAAGGGAACGTAATTCTGGTCAAGCTTGAGCTTGACGGTGGTCCGGACGCCAAGGAGTAAGGCACCTTTTTCCTGCCGGGCTCCGGAAGAATCCTGGGCGACGATGCCTGCAGCAAACAAGGTCCGACTGCCAACCCGCTGTCGGGCATACCCACAAATCTTTCTCGCCAGGCTTCCCGAACAGCCAGGCAAGCTATCCAAGCAGCTTCCGCATACCGTTCTTGACATCCTCAACAATGACATACAAAGCCGGCACCATGATCAAAGTAATCAAGGTGGAGAAAAGGATGCCAAAGCCCAAAGAAATAGCCATGGGAATCAAGAACCTGGCCTGCATTGAGGTTTCGAAAATCATCGGCATGAGACCGAAGAAGGTGGTCAGGGTGGTGAGTATGATGGGTCGGAAACGCTGAATGCCGGCATTGACAATAGCCGCATAATGGGTAGAGCCATCACGCACTTTACGGTTGGCAAAATCGATCAGCACCAGGGCATCATTAACCACCACCCCGGAGAGGGCAACAATGCCGAACATACTCAAAAGACTGAGGCTGTAGCCCATGATCAGGTGGCCGACAATCGCCCCGACAATGCCGAAGGGGATACTGACCATGATAATCGCCGGCTGGATGTAACTTTTAAAAGGAACAGCCAGCAGCAGGTAGACCACCAGCATAGCAATGATCATTCCTTTCCCCAGGGCTGCCATGCTTTCCATACGGTCCGACTGCTTGCCGGCAAAACTGTAGTCAAGACCGTGATATTTTTCCTTCAGCTGCGGCAGAGTTTCCTTTTTCAGCGCCTCACTGACCATCTCCGCCTTGCTCTGGGGGGTCACATCAGCGGAAACCGTCACTACCCGCCGGCCATTGCGCCTGTTGATGGTGGTATAGGCATTGCCCCTGATGATCTCCACCACCTCCTGGAGCGGCACCTTGACACCCTTAGGCGTTGAAACCAGCATCTCATCCAGATAATACTCCGCTTTCCTTTCCTGATCGGGGTTCCTCACCATAATGGTCAGCTCGTTGCGCCCCCGCAGCTGGGTCAGCACCTCGTAGCCGTAATACGCACTGCGGACCTGGCGGGCCACTTCCCGGGGGTCAAGACCCAGCCGGTAACCGGCCGGCTTCAACTTGAAATCAAGCTGCTCCTTGCCGGGAGTAAAACCGTCATCAATATCGGAAACCAGCGGGAAAAAACTCAGAGCGGCGGCCAGTTCGGCACTGGCCTGCTCAAGGACCGCCGTATCCCGATGCTGCAGCTCGATGGTCAGGGCAGCACCTGAACCAGGGCCGCCGTGATCGGCACGAAACTTGATGGTTTCCAGGCCGGCAATACTGCCCACCGCCTGCCGCCAGCGGCGGGTGAATTCAGAGGTGTTCACCAGCCGTTCTTCAGGGGGGATCATATGAATCTGGATCCAGGTGGAGTTGTTGTCGATGTAGGATAAAATTCCCTTCACCTGTTTCTCCCGACCGATCTCAGCAATCAGCTTTTCACCGGCAGCGAGCAGCTGATCATGGACAACCATAGTATCGGCAACCGGGACGCCCACCGGCAGCACCGCCTGCACATAGGCAAGATCCGATTCCACCCGCGGGAACAGGGTCATCCCCATGCGGCCGCTTTTGACATAGGCAATCGTTACCATCAGAATAACGATGCCCAAAGTAATGCTCACATAGCGGAAGCGCAGGGAAATTTTCAAAAAAGGGCCATAGATGCTGCGGACAAAAGTGGCAAAGCCATGGGAAAATTTCTGCTGCTGCCGGGAGATGAAAATCATGACTGAGTTTTTGACTTTCTTCTGATGCCCCAGATGAGCCGGCAGGATAATCAGCGATTCCACCAGGGAGATGAAGAAAACCGAAGCCACGACCACCGGGATGTTGCGAAAAATCTTCCCCATGACGCCGGGAACGAAATAGAGCGGCAGAAAGGTGACGATGTTGGTCAGCACACTGAAGGTAACCGGCACTGCGATCTCTTTGGCGCCCCTTACCGCCGCCTCAAAGGAGCTGCAGCCTTCCTGCTTATAGCTGTAGACGTTCTCGCCGACCACAATGGCGTCGTCGACAACAATTCCCAGGGAGATGATAAAGGCAAAGAGGGACACCATGTTGATGCTGACGTCAAACTGGGGAATCACCAGCAGCGATCCGAGAAAAGAAATGGGAATCCCCATGGTCACCCAGAACGCCAGCCGCAGCTCAAGAAACACCCCCAACAGGATAAAGACCAGGACAAGACCAAAACAACCGTTTTTAATCAGCAGCTGAATGCGCTGCTTAAAAATGTCCGAGCGGTCATTGACCGTATCGACCAGGATCCCTGTCGGCAAGGCTTCCCGCAGCCTCTCCACCTGCCGATGGACGGCGCCGGAAACCGTAATCGGGGTTTGCTTGCCGATGCGAAAGACATCGATCCCGAGGGCCGGCTTGCCGTTGTAGACAAGAAACTGATCGGTTTCCTCGAAGCCGTCGTTAATCTCGGCAATCTCCCCCAGAGTAACCACCGTGCCACCGAGGCCACTGATGATGGGGATGCGGGCGAATTCCGCCGCCAGATCCCGGCGCTCCTTCATGCGCACCAGGATCTCCCCTCCTCGGGTCTTGATGCTGCCGCCTGGCAGATCAAGCGAAGCGTTTTTCACCTTTTGGGCTATCTGCTCCAACTTGAGGTTGTAGGCCCGCAGACTCTCCTGGGAAACCTCGATGCTCATTTCCAGCGGGCTTTCCCCCAGCAGTTCCGCCTGAGTTATCTCCTCATCCTGAACCAGCTGGTCACGGATCATTTCGGTAACTTCCCGCAGCACCTGCGGACTCTGATCCCCGTAGACCACCAGGGTGACCACCTGCCGCTTGCGCGACGGGATGGTGACCAGCGGCTCTTCAGCCTCTTCGGGAAAGGCGGTAATCCGGTCCACCTCATTTTTGATATCCACCGCCAGCTGCTGAAGATCAGCGTCGATATGGGCTTCAACAGTGACCGTGCCGACCCCTTCATTGGCGGTGGAGGTGATCTCCTCAATGCCGTCCAGCTCCTGAATCGCCTCCTCAACCGGCAGCACAATCCCTTCGGCAACCTCCTCGGGGCTGGCGCCGGGATAGACTACCGAGACAACCACCGTGTCGAGGGTAAACTCGGGAAAGACCTCCTGCTTGATCTGGGTTCCCCAAAAGAAACCGCCCACCAGGAGAAAAATCATCAGCAGGTTGGCCGCTACATGATTTTCCGCCATCCAGGCAATAGGTCCTTTATAGAGGGGGTTGTTGGCAGTCATTTGCTGGTCTCACGGCCCGATGCATTGTTAGCAGCAGCTTCGCCAGACCCATCGGCAATGATCTCCAGCAGCATCCCCTCGATGGGGGCGGGGACATTGGAGATGATAACCCGGTCCCCCGCATCCAGCCCCTGACTGATGAGCACAAAATCGGTATCCTTCCACAGGACGGCAACCGTCCGACTACGAAGCCGGCCATCACTGTCCGCCGTCAAGACCCGACTATTCTCCTTCAGAGCCGACCGGGGGATCCGATATACCCCGGCAACCGTGCGGCCGACCATTTCCGCCCGGACAAAACTGCCCAGAAACAGGGGTTTACGCTGGCCCTTGAGACCCATGGGATCATCAACAGCAATCAGCAGACGGGCCATCAAGCCATCGGGATCAAGTTCCGGCTGCAGGCTGATAATCCGGCCCTCATAGGAGGAAATATCACCGTTTACATAGAGAGTTGCCGAAGATCCGGGGCGGCCGGCGGCCGGCAGATCCAGCCAGTCAAGCTTTTCCACCGGCAGAGAGATCTCCGCCCAGAACGTATCCAACCCCACCAGGGTGGCAATCACTGACTTGAGAGAAACCTGGGAACCCAAGTCAACATTTTTACTGCTGACAATCAGGTTAAAAGGTGCTTTGATGACCGTCCGCTGGAGATCAACCCGGGCTTTCTCCACAGCGGTCAGGGCTGATTCAAGATTGGCCTGGGCTTTGGCCAGCTGAGGTTTCCGCAAAGCCAGATCAACATTTGCGCTCTCCATCTCGCCGGTCAACCGACTGATGGTTTCCCACTCCTGGAGGGCAATCATCTGGTTGCCCTCCTCAATCCGCAAATCAGCCTGAGCCCTAGCCAGAGCATCCTGCTGGGCCCGCAGAGCCAAACGGTAGTCGGTGTCGTCAAGGGCCACCAGCACCTCGCCCCGGGCAATCATACCGCCTGGTTTAAGCCGGGGATGGAGGGCGACCACCCGGCCGGCAACCCTGGCCTCCAGACTGACCTCCTGGGCCGGCACGACCCTGCCCTGGGCCTTGACAACTACATGGCTGTTCTCTGGCATGACCGCCATGACCTTGACCAGGGTCTGCATTTTTGCCGGCGGTCTTTTCCCCACCTGGGGCTTGTTCCGCAGCAGATACCTGGTAAGAAACGTGCCAGCAACCAGCAGGATTACAATGAGACCGACGGCCAGCAGCCGCTGTTGCCATGATCGCCTGGGAACCGGTGTATCACTGGTGAGCTTGCTATTCGTCTTGTACTGTTCAGACATAAGGACGTCCTATTGCTCCTGCAGATAGTTTGCCACCCAGGAACCACCCAGTGCTTTATGAAGAGTGATCCTGGCAATAATCATATTTTCCCGGGCGGCAATCAGGTTCTGCCGCAGCTGCAAGGTATTGAGCTCCTCCTGCAACACATTAAGGAAATCGCTGGTACCACTCAAATAACGGTTCCTCGCTTCCCGCAACGTCTGCTGCGAAAGACGCAGCTGTTTCTGCAAGGAGGCTTCCAGGAGGCGATAATGATCTTCCTGAACCAGGGAATCCTCAACCTCCTTGACGGCATTAATAACGGTTTCGCCATAGAGAACCAGTCGCTGATCAACCACCGCCCCGGTTCGACCCACCTCCGCCTGCCGGCGCCGGCCATCGATCAGGGGAGTAGCAAGATTGCCAACTAGGTTCAGTAGCCAGTTGTCAAAGAGTGACCCTGGATTTTCACTGCTATACGTATGGGAAGCCGTCAGTTTTACTGCCGGCAGACGGTCGGCCCGCGCCTCAATCTCAGTCCATTCAGCGTCGCGCAGCCGCAGGCTGGCAGCCCGAACATCGGGACGTGATGACAGCAGATCGATGGGCAAACCAAGTGCAGGAATAGTACTGATTGCAGGAAATTCCTGCTGCCGGACCAGCGTTTCATCCAGATCCGCCTGCCCCAGAAGCAGTGCTAAGCGGCGTTTCCCCAGTTGCCAGTCGCTAACCACCGGAATCAGGGCCGCATCAATTTTTTCGATGGCTTGCTGCTGTTGATAAATGTCCAGCGCCGATGAGCGACCCTGGACGAATCGCCATTTTATCAGTTTTAGCAGTTCCTGCTGTAGAACCAGCTGCTGCTCCAACACCTCCTGCTGCCTTTTAGCGGCAATCAGCTGCACCCATTGCCGGGCAATCTCGCCGGTCACCGTCACCACGGCAGCCTGCAGGTCTTCATGTGAAGCTTCCGCCCGCAGAATCGCACTCTCCCTGCCCGCTGCTATCCGCCCCCACAAGTCAAGCTCATAACTAGCCGCCACCCCCAGAGACCACTCCGTCTCCCCTTGCTGCCGGCCCCGGTTCTTTATCTCAAATCGCGAACCCGATACTCCCAGATCCACCTGGGGAAATCGGGCTGCCCCGGCTTTCACTGCCTCAAAGCGTGTCTGATCCAGCCTGGCCCATGCGTCCCGAATGGTGAAGTTCCCCTGCACCCCCTGCTCCATCAAATGGTTCAGCTCAATACTATTAAGCGCCTGCCACCAGGGAAATTCCTGGTCCCGGCTCTCGGAAGGCAGGGAAAAACGGGTAGGCAATCCCTGGGGAGGTTCAGTGATCACAGCCGGCCGGGAAAAACTGCAGGCTGACAGCAGTACACTCAGCAGGAGAACAGACAGGGGGTGGATCATGGGTTTCCTCTCGGCAGGCTGCGATAATATTTAATCCCGGCAATGGAAAAATCGGCAATATGCCTGGCGAATGATTCCGCATCGGCCAGCTCGAGGGGCCGGCGCTTCAGGTGGTGGCTGCGACCCTCTTTATGCTGACCCAGGAAAAGACACTGGCTGATGATGCTGTGAGTCATGCGCATGAGCAGCTCGTCGTCTGCCGGGTTGCCGTAGATATCCTGGATCACCTGCTGCATCCTGCTGCACTGGCGAAAAATGATCTCACCGATCAGGTCGCCGCTGGCAGCGGTCGGTTCGGCCATCTCCTTGGATACCAGCTTGTAAAAATTGCCCTTTATTTCAGCACACAAAATCCTTTGCAGCAAGGCCAGGATCATCCGGTAAAGACGTTCTTCGGCAATCATCCCAGTATCGTGCGCCATAGGATAGCGCTTTTCCGCCTGGGAAAAGGTAAACTCCAGCACCTGCCGGTAGAGTGCATCCTTGGAGCGAAAATGGTAGTTGACCGCCGCGATGTTGGCCCCGGCCAGCTCACAGATTTCGGCCACCGAGGCGTTGGCAAAACCTTTTTCGGTAAAAACCAGGGCCGCGCTTTCCAACAGCCTCTCCTTGGTACTCTTTTTTCGTTCCGCTTTAGCAGCCATAAAAACCTGCTGAGATAGTCAATACTTTCAAGAAAATCACTATTTTCAAATAACCATTTAAAACATTTATTTTGACAAGTCAAGGGTAAAAAGCGTCCATCTTGCCTTGCCAACACCTGCCTTTTTCTTATTGGATTCTCCTTTTTACTTCTGTGGCGGCTAGCACCGATTTTGGACAAATCAACAGGGAATAAAAGTCTCTGATGGGGCTGATGACTCGAACCCGGGGTAATGAGCCTTCGCAAGGGAAGAGGGGTATTTCCTTTGGACGGAAAAACAAGCTCCTTGACCAGGAGCCTTTTATGGGTGTCCCATTTTTCTGTTTTCAGCCAGTTGCAATCAGGTTGGACCCCGGCCTTCGCCGAGATGATGACTTTTAACACGTTGGAGAGGGGGTAAATCTGTGCTCTATTCGCTGCCCGTTGTCTCTGTAAGCAGAGAAATGAAATCCTCAAATTTGAAATTTGCACTTCTGTTAATGGTTTCAAGGTAGGCAAAATCGATCCTGAATCGATAGCCAAGCTCGGACTGGATGTGACGGGCCAAAGCGCTTTCCTCATCCACGGTCAGCGGTCGACCAACAACAAGCCTGGCTTCAATTTTATCCAGATGGGTCTGAACCAACTGGTACTGCAGCACAGGAGCGATCTCGGCATATTTGTTTTCACCAAGGTAGGGCCATTTTTTTTCTCCGGTAGGATAGGTCACCATATTCCTGACCCGGCCGAGGATACGACGTAAAACGGGAAGTCCGCGACCGCACGAACAAGGCTCACCAACCTCGGCATAATCACCTATCTCATAGCGGATAAAGGGCATGGCAAAATTGTAGAACGGCGTCAAGACCAACCTGCCAACCTGACCCGCGGCAGTCGGTTGATCATGGTCATCAAGCACTTCAACCAACATAGTTTCCGACTGCACGTGATAATGATCATTTTCAGGACACTGCAAAGCGATATAGCCGACCTCCTGGGCGGAATAGATATCCACCACCGGGGCATCCCACGCCTGCCGGCAAAGGTCTCTGAGCCTGGATGATACAACTTCGCCAACCGTACGAATTTCACGCACATTCGTCAGCCGCAAGCCTTGTTCAATAAACAGGTCGGCCAAAGCATGCAAGTTGGACGGAAAAGATATCAGATATTCAGGGTTCTCGGCGCAAAGCCATTCGGCCTGCCGACAAATATCATTCTGAATATTCAGCAATGAGGATTGACCCGTTCGAAAGATGATATCTGTTGCAGGCCCCCAGCCTGCCACACAGGAACCATCTCGCTGATCACCAGGATCCCACTTCGACCTGCGGATGGCAGACAATTTCCCGGAAAAATCTCTTTTGTGCCAGAGGTGCTCACGAACAGTAATAACCTTCCAGAAGAGCTGCTCCAACTCGGTGGACAGCATGGTGATCGGCCTGCCTGTTGAGCCGGATGTCTTTTTCTGCATGATTCTGCCATGCTTCACCGGCGGCAGATTACTAACCAGTTCTTTCTCATGCGTCTGGACATCCTGCCTGGTCAGAACCGGTATTTCCCCCCAAATCTCACGAAGTTTATCCGGCCCCATACCCAAAGGCATGCCGCTGAACATTGTACGATAATAGGGCACGGTTCTTCTGGCATGGGAACACACTTCGGCGAGCTGACGGAACTGCATTGCGGCAATCTCCCCGGCCGAAAACCATTGACTTTTGTCAAGTTGACGAAGGAGTGCCAGCATTTGATCTCCTGCGGCAGTCGGAATGACTGACCTGGAGTGGAGAGGAATTGAGGATACAAATTCTGACACGTCTACAATCCTGTTCGGGAAAGTTGTGCCGATTGAATGTGGCGTCTTATTGCGACCTTCCGCTTCGGGTCATGAAGAAAATTGATAGATAACAATTGCGTCCAGTTTGCCGGCCATGCAGTTATCCATCGCGCAGTCAAGCCATGGCTTCATGCGAAAATTAATCCGTACTTCAAAATCATCCTTGACATAATCATGGAACTCCAAACCGGCCGACAGGGTTTCTTCCAACTTGTCCACTGCACCTGTTCGCGCGTACATATGAGCCAAAACCATTGCAGAGTTCAAACACTCGACCGGGAATTCCCTCGAAAAAGACCTGGCGGCAATCCCCAGATAGTACATTGCCTCGTCCCAGTCTCCACTTAGAAAATAGCCATATCCCAGGAACCAATAATGTCTGAACCAGTCCGGCTCATCTTTCACGACCGCAAGCAACGACTCCTTATAGATCCTAGCCTTGACAGCGGCCTTTCGTGCTTCGGGCTGGTGCAAAACCTTCACCTCGGAAACCCACTCCGCTCTCATACCCTTATGTCGGATGTCATACTGCATATTTTCATGTCGACTACCGGTACTACGCAGTCCATTTCGAAAGACAAACAGCTTGTAATCCTCGATCAATATTCCGCCTTTTGGGGTATTCCAAGAGCAGAAGTAACCAGCCGTTTGTTCAGAAAGGGGCAATCCTTTGATCGATTCAACACCATCTGCAGCTATCCTTTCATCGGCATCAAGTGAAAGGATCCATGGTGTTTTAACGAGGGAATAGGCATAGTTGCGGGCATGGGATATAAATATCCCCCGATTGTGGTCAAGGGTAAATTGAACAGGCTGGATACCGAACCGCTCAACAAGAATCTCCCGTGTTTGATCCGTGGAGCCCGTATCTACCACAACGATATCATCAAGCTGGTCGACAATCCCCCCAAGGCAAGAACCTATGGTGTTTGCTTCATCCTTGACAACCATGCATAACCCGAGTTTCATATAACAACACTCCCGAAAAAACTTATTCCCTAACATATGGCCGCATAACAAGAAGCGGCCATTTCCGCTTTCCCGTCGTTGGTTGATTTCGATGACCGTGGGCCTCGCTGCCGGCACAGGAGGCGGGGACGATCGCCGGCCACGTCCACCCCCGGCATCCGCTTAACGGGCTCGCTTCCTGCCCTGTCGCATATGATCGCGGTAGGTCTGCGGACTAAAAGGTGGCCCCGTCTTCAGCAGATGAAACAACGCATCCCTCCTGAGCCCCGTGTCAATGCAATGCAGGGCCACGATGTCTTCCTGGTGCGCCATGGTCAATGCCCGGTGATATGCCTCGGCCTGGTCAACGACTATTTCGATGGCCTCCGAGCTGACACCGGCCGCACCGAGTCTTCGGGCCAGGATCCACGACACCTCTCCCCGCTTTCGCCCCCGCAGGGAATCCCAGTCGAACAGGATGTAATGATCGAAGCAGGCGGCCACCGCGGCGGCCATGGCCTCAAGCTGGCTGTCGCGGCGGTTGCCCGCGGCCGTCATGGCCAGGATCCTTTTGCCCGTACAGGGCATCTGCTGCACCAGATGGCAGAGGCTTGTCAGATTAGCAGCGTTCACCGGACGGTCGATAATCAACCGAAACGGCAGACCTTCATATTCACTGAGTCGCCCGGGGTTGTCCCCGACATTCGCCTCGAAACGGGAAAGGACACGTCGAATGACCGTCCCCTCCACGCCCATGGCGTGGGCGGTTGCAGCGGCCGCAAGGACATTTTGCAGGTTGTGGGGAATCAACCCGCCGCGATAGGCGCGAATCTCGGCAGCCGCCATCACCCGCTTCCTCGAAGAACCACGACCGATCATCATCTCCAGTGAGCCGTCCGCCGACCAAAAAAAGATGCTATGACCCCCAGCACGTGCATGGCCGGCCATGGGTTCCGCTTCCGGAAACATGCCGAACAGGACGATATCACAGCCTGGCGGAACATCCTTGCGCATCGCCATGCACAAGGGATCATCTGCGTTCAGAACTACCGCCCGGGTGGCGGCCCTGGCGACAGTAGCTTTCACCCTCGCCATCTCCTCCAGGGTTTCCACGCCATCCTGTCCCAGGTGTTCGTCCGCCACGTTCAGAACGACGGCCACATCGCAACAGTCAAAACCAAGTCCGCCCTTCAGGATTCCGCCACGGGCCGTCTCCAACACTGCCGCTCCCACGCCGGGATGATTGAAGATCCACTGGCAGGCCTCGCCGCCCGACCAGTCACCAGGTCGGAGGCGTTCTTCATCCACATAGACACCGTCGGTGGACACCATGCCGACCTTATAGCCTTGCTCCCCCAGCATCTCCTTGAGCATCCGGCAGGTGGTGGTCTTGCCAAGGCTGCCGGTGACGGCCACTGTCGGCACCCGTGATGAGCATCCCGGAGGAAACAGACCATCAATTATCGGCGAGACCACATCTCGCCCGCTGCCCTTAACAGACCAGTGGGGACGCAAGCCGGGGCAGGGATTCACCTCGATGACGGCACCGCCGCTGGCATGGGGAGACAGAGAGATGTCGGGCGTAATGTAGTCAACTCCGGCAATATCCAGCCCCAGAACCTCGACGGCCAAGGTCGCCATGTTCGCCACCGCCGGGTGGACCCGCTCCGTGACGTCGACACCGGTTCCACCGGTGGAAATGTTAGCTGTCCTCCTGAGAAAGACACGCACCCCCACCTGAGGTACCGAATCACGGGTAACCCCTTGGCCGGCAAGCACTCTGTCCGCTTCCTCGTCCAAAAAAAGTTTTTCGAGCACCGAGCGGAAGTCAATATCACGCAAGGGGTTCTGATTCTCGACATCCACAAGCTCCCGGACAGTATGCCTGCCATCGCCGATCACACTCGCGGGGATACGCTGGGCGGCGGCCACCAGGGTGCCGTTCACCACCAGCAGGCGATGTTCAGCTCCGGGAACGAACTGCTGCACGAGGATGCCGCCCGGGAAAACGCGTAAAGCATCTGCCGCCGTCCTCCTCAACTCATCCTTGGTAGCGACCCCGACAGCCACGCCTTTGCCCTTTGCCCCGAATACGGGCTTGACCACCAGAGGAAAGCCTATCACCTCCACTGCGGCCATCAGCTGTTGATCATTCAGGAGCCCATATTGTCTGGGCACGGGGATCCCGACAGAGGCAAGCAGCTCGGCGGTGACGGCCTTATTGTTGGAAAGCTTGGAACCCACGGCGGTGGTGCTGCTGGACAGGGTCTCGAAGACCTTGCGCTGGTGGCGCCCCTGGCCCAGGCGGACGAAGCGGGCATTGTCGCTGATTCGGTGGGCGGGAATCCCTCGGGCGCGGGCCGCACGGACAACAGCCATGGTAGAAAGGTCCATGGACAGGCTCCGGGCAATCCCGATAAATCTGTCGAACGCACCTTGAAATTGCCGTTTCGCACCCTGCCCCACACCGGCTCCCGATAGCACCGCGTCCGCCATGCGCAAACTCAGGTTCATGGCAGCTTCTGCGACCGACGATGTCTCGTAGGTGCACAACAGATCCCAGTAAGGACCGGCGCTGGCAGCATGGCAGCATGTTGGCTCCAACCGGGCTCCTGCGACATTCTGCAGGGTGAGCGCCAGCGCCGGCAGGAGGCGCATCGCGGCGAACTCGTCCTGTTCTCGCACCTCGGAAACGGCACGAAACCAACAATTGATTGCATCGGCATCACGGAAACCAGGGGGCAACATCTCCGCAACCAGCTCCGCCAACCGCCTGTGAAAGCCGCTCGACGCGGTTTTCACAGGCTCAAGCTGAATCCGACAATGGACGGCAGGCCAGTCGGTAAAGCAGTTACCTCCGCGGTAAGATCGTCTAAGGACAAGCTTTATGGGCACAGCGTGTCTCTACACATATTTCACCAAGGGCTGACAGAAAATTGTTTTTCAAGGAAGCAATGCTGCCCCCCACTAGAAACACCTTTCCCCAAGTGTTGAGATCATCCCGCACAAGGGCAATAGTGCCACCGAGAAAATCTAACAAAGGATGGAATATGGCATCACCCGTAATGACTATGCCTAGGCCAGGCTTTTGGCCGCAATTTCATAGACATCCCGGGAAAGACCGTCAGCAGCTGCAATCCTCTCCAGCTGGCCGCACATCAATTCCTGCCGGGCCTCGTCGTAGCGGCGCCACCGGGTCATGGCGGTCAGCAGGCGGGCGGCAATCTGGGGGTTGCTGCCGTTGAGCATCAACACCTGATCGGCGAGAAAACCATAGCCGGCGCCACCGGCTTCGTGGAAGGACGCCGGGTTGCCATGACAGAAAGTGCCGATCAGCGCCCGCACCCGGTTGGGGTTCTGCCAAGTAAAAGCGGGATGCTCCAGCAGCTGTTCAACAGTAGTCAGGGTATCGGGCCGACCGGCGGCCGCCTGCACGGCAAACCATTTATCCAGCACCAGAGGCTCCGCCGACCATTGACGGTAAAAAGCATCAAGGGTCGCCTGCCGCTGGGGATGGTCGCTGTTGGCCAGCCCGTTGAGGGCTGCCAGCACATCGGTCATATTGGCCCCTAGGTGAAACTGCCGCAGCCCCAGATCTTGGCTTGTGGGATCGGCCAGCTTCATCAGGTAGCCGAGGCAGACATTTTTCAGGCTGCGTCGGCCGATGGCCTCCGGTTCCGGGCTGTAGGGGCCCGGGTCGGTGTTGTGCTCATACACTACCAGCAGATCATCGCGCAGCACCGTTGCTAAGGAATGGGCCATGAACTCCCGCACCTCATGGATGGCCAGCGGATCGATAACCTCAAGTTGCTCGCCCACATACGTTTCGGTGGGGAGCGTCAAAGCCAGGGCCCGCAGGGCCGGATCAATCTCGCGCTGCACCAGCACCTGCCGCAGCGCTTCGCTGAACACCGAAGGGATGCTCAACTGATGACCGGCACGGCGCTCGGCCAGCAGGCCCAGCATGATGCGAACCGCCAGCTGCTGGCCCGCCTCCCAGCGGTTGAAATCATCACCGTCATGGGCCAGAAGAAAGGCCAGATTCTCATCGGCATAGTCGATCTTCAGGATGACCGGCGCCGAAAACCCCCGCAGGCAGGAGAGAACCGGCAGCTCGGCCACGCCCATAAACTGGAAGGTTTCTTCCGCCTCCCGCAGCTCCAGAACCCGGGAACCGCCGGCCGGCATCGCTTCCCCGGCCAGCTGCAGGGAAATTTCTCGTCCTTCGGCATCCAGCAAACCAACAACCACCGGCAGATGAAAAGGCAGTTTCTGCTCCTGACCAGGGGTGGAAGGACAGGACTGCCGCAGGGTCAAAGTAAAGGTTTGCTGCCGGGGGTCATGGCATGTTTCCACGGCCAGCAGCGGCGTCCCCGCCTGGCTATACCAACGGCAGAATTGGGAAAAATCCCGGCCGCTCACCTCCGCCATGGCCTCGATAAAGTCTTCGATGGTTGCCGCCTGGCCGTCATGCCGTTCCAAGTAGAGGTTCAGTCCCCGGCGAAAAGCGCCGGCACCGATCAGGGTCTGCAGCATGCGGATCACTTCAGCCCCTTTGTTGTAGACGGTGGTGGTATAAAAATTGTTGATCTCCACATAGGAATCGGGACGCACCGGATGAGCCAGGGGGCCGCGATCCTCGGGAAACTGGCTGCTGCGCAGCAGCCGCACATCCTCGATCCTTTTGACCGCCCGCCCCATCGTGGCAGCCGAGAACTCCTGGTCGCGAAAAACGGTCAGCCCCTCCTTGAGACTCAGCTGAAACCAGTCGCGGCAGGTGACCCGGTTGCCAGTCCAGTTGTGAAAATACTCATGGGCAATGACCCCCTCCACTCCCTGGAAATCTGCGTCAGTGGCGGTATCCGGCCGGGCGAGAACATAGCGGGAATTGAAAATATTCAACCCTTTGTTCTCCATCGCCCCCATGTTGAAATCATCGACGGCGACGATCATGTAGCAGTCGAGATCATATTCGAGGCCATAGGTTTCCTCGTCCCAGCGCATGGCTTTTTTGAGGGCACTCATGGCATGGTCGCACTTGTCGCGGTTCTGTTGCTCCACATAGATATGGAGGGCAACCTGACGGCCGGAAGCGGTGGTAAAACGGTCGGCGATCTGCACCAGATTGCCAGCCACCAGGGCGAAGAGATAGCACGGCTTGGGAAATGGGTCCTCCCAGGTTGCCTCGTGCCGGTCATTGGGCCGGTTGTCCTGCGCTACCAGATTACCGTTGGCCAGCAGCACCGGATAGCGCTGCCGGTCGGCAATAATGGTAGTCCGGTAGCGAGCCAGAACGTCGGGCCGGTCAAGGAAGTAGGTGATTTTGCGAAATCCCTGGGCTTCGCACTGGGTGCAGAAATTGCCGCTGGAAAGGTAGAGGCCCTCCAACGCCGTATTGGCCTTGGGATTGATCTCGGTAATAATCTCCAACCGGAAGGCCGCAGGCACCTCAGTGATGGTCAGCGATTCACCATCCACCTGGTAGTCTGTTTCAAACAACTGGCGGCCATCCAGTGAAAGGGAGCGCAGAATCAACTGGCGGCCGGCCAGCACCAACGGTTTGGTGGCCGGCGAACCAACGGTGTGATTGCGGCGGATTGCCAGCCGGGAGGTGACCACGGTCCTCTCCTCATTGAGGTCAAAAAGCAGCTCCACCTGGTCGATAAGGAAGGGCGGCGGCTGGTAGTCATGGCGATGGATGGTTTTCGGCTCGTTGCTGTTCATCATTGGCTTGTACGTCCTGGATGTTTGTGTGGTTACGGATTATGGCGTCGACTCGGGCGCGGCGGTACGGATCATCTGACTGGCCAGCAGGGATACCAGGCTCATGAGAGCCCCGGCGAGAAAAACCAGCCGATAGTCGATCATCCAGATCAAGCCGCCGACCGCCGGCAGGACCACGGCGGAGATATGATTGATGGTAAAGCCGACGGCCATGGTCGGGGCGATATCCCTGGGGGCACCGATTTTCTGGAAATAGGTCCGGATAGCGATGGCAAAGTTGAAGAAAATATGATCGAGGATATAAAGGACGGCAATGGCCATCCGGTTCTGCAGCAGGGCGTAGCCTATAAAAATCAGGATCAGGCTGCCATATTCCAGTGACAGGACTTTTCGTTCGCCAAAACGGACAATGGCTCTGCCGATCATCGGACTCAGATAAAAATTGATCAGGTTGTTGACCAGAAAGAGTACGGCCACTTCCCGCACCGAAAAGTGAAAATTATTCACCATCAGGAACACAGCAAAAGCGATGAAAATCTGCCGCCGGGCGCCAGCCATGAAGGTTAAAAAGTAGAAAAGCCAGTAGCGCTTCCTGAACACCATTTTCTTCCGCTGGGGTGGCAGGGTTTCATCCACCGGCTGCTGGAAAAACCCCCAGAGCGCCAGCAGGCCGATGAGACCGCCGATCAGCAGATACAGCTGCCGGTAGCTGAAAAACGGCTGGCTGAAGTAGATAAAAATGCCGACGGCAATATTGGACGCTGCGGCACAGCGCCGCTGGCTGCCGAAAACCAGCGGAGATTTGTAGCGATCGAAATACTGCAGGGTCAGCGACTGGTTGGTCGTTTCATAATAGTGAAAACCGGAACTCATGATCAGGGTGGTAAAAACCAGTCCGCCATAAGTGGGCAGACAGCCGGTCGCCGCCACCCCCAGCCCCAGGCATAACACCGACAGGGCCGACAAATGGTGTTCCTTGATCAGGAGAATGAAATACACCGTCAGCAGGGCCAGAAAACCGGGAATTTCCCTGACCGACTGGATGACACCCACCTGGGCTCCGTTGAGGCCGGCCACTTCAACGGCAAAATTGTTAAACAGCGTCCGCCACGCCTGCAGTCCAACGGTTGAAGCAATGGTCAGGACTATCAGATAGCGGTACATGGGATTAGCCGCAATGGTTTTCATCAGGATTCCATTTCCTTACCCAACGCTCTCACCCTCATGTTGATTGGCTGTAGCTGACTGAAATTACCATGGATGGACGTTGCCGCTCAGTCAGCCGGGCCCACTTCGACGAAATAGCCGGCGTACTTGCGCACATTCAGCACCCCGCCGGCAAAAATCAGATACTGACCCTTGATACCCAGCAGCAGATCACTGATATTCGGTTTCTTATCCAGATTATAGGTTCTAACCTTTTCCGGATAACGTTCCACCGGATAGATAATATCCACCGGCTGCCGGTCGGTCAGCAACGTGATTGCCGACCCTCCCAGTTGCTCCTGGAGGATTTTGATTTCACCGGCACACTGCTCATGCAGCCGCAGGGCCGCAGCCGGCAGATCAACCGGCTCCGGGTCACCCTGCAGCATCCGCCGCCAATCAGTCCGGTCGCTCACCTGCTCCTTGAGCACCACCTCAACCAACCCCGACTGTAGTCTGCTCTTAACGCTATACATCGGCAATGCCTGGCGGGCCCCCTGGTCAATCCAGCGGGTCGGCACCTGGGAAAAGCGGGTGATCCCCACTTTGAGTCCGGAAGTGTTGGCCAGATAGACATAGTGGTCCTGCATACAGTGGGCCAGCCCCCATTCCGGTTCTCTGCAGGTACCGGCAGCATAATGGCAAAGCTCCGGTTTGACCTGGCAGGAATCACAGGCGGCCAGGCTTCGCACGCAGGGAAAACAGTAGCCTTGCTGAAATGTTTTTTTGATCTCCCGGCCGCAGGCAATACAGTTGATCCGGCCAGTATGGCGGATGGCAAGTTCCCGGCCGATATGCGGATTAAGTTCCACCATCGCCGCCCCCACCGGCAGTTGGTAAACCACCGGCCGCTCCAGGCGAGCCGACATTTTGCGCAAATTTCCGGCAACAACCGCCATCGCTCCCTCTCTTTCTATCATGATTCGCTGGACACCAGCGGCTACTTTCTGCCTTTTCCCTCTGAAAGTCAAGCATCCAAGTACATTATGAATAAATTACGAAGAGCATTAGGAATTCATTTCCCACTTGACAATCAACCTTGATCATCGTATGGATTAAAACACTGTCTCAATTTCGTTGACTTTCGAAAAAGGCTCGCAATCCAGATATCTTTAAAGGAGGAAACCATGCTCAATCTGGCCACCATCTTTGACTACAGTGTGCAGGAATATCCGGACAAAACTGCCGTTATCTTCGGTAAGCAGAAGCTTTCTTTCAGCCAGCTCAATGCATTCTGCAACAAGATTGCCAACGGCTTGATCAAAGCCGGCGTTGGCAGGGGTGACAAGGTCGCCCTCAGCTGCCCAAACCTGCCCTACTTCCCCATGGTCTACTATGCCATTCTTAAGACCGGTGCCGCCGTCGTCCCCCTGAACGTCCTGCTGAAAAGCCGGGAAATCGCCTACCATCTTGAAGACAGTGATGCCAAGGCCTTTTTCTGCTTCCAGGGATCGCCCGAACTTCCCATGGGCGAAGAAGGCTTCAAAGCCTTTCAGATCACCGACAGCTGTGAGCATTTCTGGCTGATGACCGCCGATCCGGCGGCACCCTCGCCGATTGCCGGCGCCGAAACCATGGGTATGATGATGGGATCCCAGGGAGCTGAATTCGACACGGTGGCCACCGACCCTGACGACACGGCGGTAATCCTCTACACCTCCGGGACCACCGGCTTCCCCAAAGGGGCGGAGCTCTCCCATTCCAACGTAACCATGAACGCCCTTTGCTGCCGGGACATCCTGAAACTCAACCATGATGACACCCATGTTCTGGTGCTGCCCCTCTTCCATTCCTTCGGCCAGACGGTTCTCATGAACGGCGGCTTCACCATGGGCAACACCATGGTCCTCATCCCCCGCTTTACCCCCGAAGCGGTCTTCAGTGCCATCCAACATGATAAAGCCACCGTTTTCGCCGGTGTACCCACCATGTACTGGGCCCTCCTCCATTATGATGACAAAGACAACCAGTTTGATTTCGACCAGATCAGCAAGAACCTGCGGATCGGGGTTTCCGGCGGCGCCTCCCTGCCTCTGGAAATCCTCCAGGGAATTCAAAAGAAGTATGATATTCCCATCCTTGAAGGCTACGGTCTGTCAGAGTCGTCACCGGTGGCAACGTTCAACCAGATGCATAAACCCTGCAAACCCGGGTCGGTGGGCTTTCCGCTCTGGGGAGTTGAGGTCAAGGTATTCAACGAACAGAATCAGGAGGTGCCGGTTGGCGAGGTGGGAGAGATTGTCATTCGGGGCCACAACGTCATGAAGGGCTATTACAATAAACCGGAAGCCACCGAAGCCGCCTTTAAAGGAACTTCCTGGCTGCATACCGGCGACCTGGGAACCATGGATGAGGACGGCTTTTTTTACATTGTCGACCGGGTCAAGGATATGATTATCCGTGGCGGCTTCAATA
>JAFGSY010000034.1 GCA_016934315.1 Candidatus Anaeroferrophillus wilburensis
CCCGCATTGCCGGTGATCGTCACCCCGGGCAGGTTGAAAAGCTTTTGCCAGAGAGGCAGGTTGTAGACCGTTGCCAAGGCGAGGGCTGCAAGCATGGCGATGAGGGTGCTATTGTTCTTGAAAACGAGTGCTGCAGAGCAAGTCTGCAGCTTTTTTTAACAGGCTGAAAAAAGGGAAGAGCGTTTCGTTCATGTTTCAGGTCGCTGGTTCAAAGGTGAACTTTTTAAGCTTGGATTGTTCAGTGGAATTTTGTTCTAGCATGGGTTTTATGAAGGGATTGAGAAGGGGAACAGTTTTTTCGGGGCCGGGATTTGGCTTGACACCCAAGGTCAATTTCTCCTACAGTTCCTCAGTGAGAAGTATTGTTTGAGCAAACAAGCCTGCTTTCCAGGATATTACTTCCTGCAGCCGGGCAATGGTGTGAATTGGGGATAATGTGACAGTGTCAGATATCGAACTCATCAAGCTGGCCCGAACGCATGGCAGCTCGGTGGCGGTGCGTACCGGTTCCGCCGAACATACGTATGCAGACCTCCTGTTTCGCTCCGGGCAGGTTGCCCTGCGCCTGCTGGGCGATGATGGCGAGGATCTGCGCGAGGTCCGGGTTGCGTATCTTATGCCAGCTGGTTTTGATTACATCGCTGTCCAATGGGGAATCTGGCGTGCCGGTGGCATCGCCGTTCCGCTTTCCCTTTCCGCAACGGAATCGGAACTCGAATACACCTTGACCGATTCGCAGGCAGGGTATGTCGTCGTTACCCGGGAGCTTGCCCAGAAACTCAGGGGATTGTGCGATCGGCTCGCCATCCCTTTGCTCATCGTTGATGAAATGTCCGCCCAACCGGCCGCGCAATCTCTGCCTGCACTTGCCGCGCATCGCCGCGCGATGATCCTTTACACCAGCGGCACAACCAGCAAACCCAAAGGCGTCGTCTCGACGCATGTGAATATCCAGGCGCAAATCGAAACATTAGTTGCCGCCTGGTCCTGGCAGGCAGCAGACTGCATTCCTTTGTTCCTGCCACTGCACCATATCCACGGCATTATCAACGTGATGTCCTGCGCGTTGTGGGCCGGGGCGACAATTGAACCGTTCACGCACTTTGACATGCAGACGATGTTGCGCCGCGTTGCTGATGGCGCGTACACGGTGTTTATGGCGGTGCCGACGATCTACGTGAAACTTATTCAGGAGCTTGAATCGCTTGCCGCTGCTGAGCGGGAACCGATTGTCGCCGGATTCGGCGGCATGCGATTGATGGTTTCCGGGTCCGCTGCGCTTCCGGCCAGTGTGCACGATGCCTGGACAGCGCTGACCGGGCAAAAACTGCTGGAGCGCTACGGGATGACCGAAATCGGCATGGGGTTGTCGAATCCCTACGACGGTGAGCGGCGGCCGGGTGCGGTGGGGCAGCCCCTGCCGGGCGTTCAGGTTCGGTTGAAGATGGAAAAGGGTGAGGTGGTTGCCGGCGAAGGCGAGCCCGGTGAAATTCAGGTGCGTGGTCCATCGGTGTTTCTGGAGTACTGGAATCGGCCGAAGGTCACGGCGGCTTCCTTTGACGATGGTTGGTTTTGCACTGGTGATATGGCGATTGTCGAGGACCGTTATTATCGCATCATGGGCCGGCAGTCGGTCGACATCATCAAAAGTGGAGGCTATAAGCTGTCAGCTTTGGAAATCGAAGCGGCGCTGCTCGACCATCCGGCTATTTGCGAATGTGCAGTTGTTGGGATTGCGGATGACCTGTGGGGGGAGACGGTGGCGGTGGCGGCGGTGCTCAACAGCGGCTGTGAGCTCGATCCGGAAACACTCCGAACCTGGTGTGCAGAACGGCTGTCCAAGTACAAGATTCCCAAGAAATTCCTGCAGGTCGACAGCCTGCCCCGAAACGCAATGGGCAAAGTGACCAAGCCTGCCGTCCGAGACTTCTTCTGACCCAGGCTCATGCGGTTAACGGCAACGAGATTCGGCCCTGTGCGGTATGGCCTTTCCCGTGCTATCTTTTGGGGTTTCCCAACAAGTACATTGCGGACAGGATAGTACTGTTGCTTCAACTGAGCGATTCCTGAGCTGGGAAGCTGTCGGGGGTCTGGTTCCCGCTCATTCTCGCCGGCTCCGAGGAGTCCGCTGCGAATCACCATCCGGGTGATTCGTTCGGCGCCCAAAGCCGCTCAGAACCAGCCCCCCGACAGCTTCGAGCAGTTTGCATCGTTTAGCTACGGTGTTGGTCCAACTTCAGTCTGCAGCTTGTATCAGGCCCAGTTCCGCCAGCTTTTCCTTGGTTGGGATGCCGTTTCGATCCCAGCCCCTCAGGGTATAATAGCGGTCCAGCATGGCATCCAGATCTTCCTGGGGACAGTATCTTCCTGCCGCCGGGCCATCCGGAATCGGGTCATGCATGACCCGATAGGGGAGCGTGTCATCTTGCCGGTTTCTGCCGCGCCTGACATTGATTAACCGTTCCAGGTTGTAGATGCGTTCCCCGGCCTTCTCAAGTTCCCCAACCGTGAAGTCCCAGCCGGTCACCAGATTGACCATGGTTGCCAGCTGGTCACTGATCAGGGCTCCCAGGCCTTTTTCGACCGTGAAACGGCAGATGATCAGCGAATCGGCCACGGCGCAGGAAGCCTGACTCTTGATCATGTAGGCCGGCTGGGGCTCAAATCCCGGATCACTATCTGCGGGCAGCGCATAATTCGGTCTGCCATCCTGGTGGCTGCCGCCCCTGGTGGAGGTGGCGTAGGCCAGCGACATCTCCCGCAAGCCCCGGGCGGAATGGCCGGCGCATTCAAGCCCCTGGCTGGTGTACAGGTATTTGTATGCATCCCGGCCGAACTTTTCCGCCAGCCGCCGGGAACCCAGGGCGAGATGTTTGCCAACTCCTTCCATCAGTGCCGTTTTCCGGATCAGATCGACCATCGCCTCACCGTCATCAAAGGCTACCTGGCCGCCAAGTTCTGCGGTTGAGATGATGCCTCTCTCCAGGCATTCGGCCACAAATGCCAGGGTGACCCCCATGGAAATGGTATCAATGCCCATCAGGTCGCACAGGTGATTGCCGTTGACGATGGAGGCAAGATCACCGTTGTCCATCATGGTGCCCAGGGCGTAGAGGGTTTCGTATTCGGGCATTTTGACGCTTTCCCCCGCGTAGGCCCCCGCCGGAACCCGGACATGCTTCCCGCAGGCGACCGGACAGCCGAAACAGGCGGTGTCTTTTTCCGTGTAGTTTTCTTTGATTAGTTTACCGCTGATGGCATCGGCATGGGCGAAGGTCTCCCGGGTATTATTGCGGCTGCAGAGGACGCCCCTTTCATTGACCATCGTCAGGATGGAGGGGGTCCCCTGGGAGGAGAGGAGGGCCGTATTCTTTTTTAAAACCGCGGCCTGCTCTTTGAGGAAGTTCCGGAGGGCTTCAGGGTTGGCAATGCTGGTTTTTTTTGTTCCCTTGACGATAATGGCCTTCAGGTTCTTGGCCCCCATGACGGTGCCCATGCCGCCCCGGCCGGCGGTTCCGAACCTGCTGCCGCCCCCGAAAATGATATTGGCAAAGAGGACGCCGTTTTCAGCTGCCGGCCCGATAGCCGCGCAAACCGATCCCTTGCCCGTTTCCTTTGCCAATGCCTGTATGGTTTCCTCGGTATTTTTTCCCCATAAAGCCGAGCAGTCTTTCAGCTCGCCACCCTTTTCAGTCACCAGAAGGGCAACCGGTTTTGGTGATTTTCCGGTGATATGGATGGCATCGAAACCGGTTCTTTTCTGGACAACGGCGAAATTGCCGCCATAATTGGAGTCAGCAAAACGGTTGGTGTACGGGGAAATCGTCGCCACATGCCCCCGGCTGCTGCCCCAGACCGGGGTGTCCGTCACGGGTCCGGTGGTGAAGACAAGGGCATTTTCCGGAGCATCGGGACTGAGGTCGCCGGGGACCGTTTCATAAATCAGCTTTGCCGCCAGACCATTGCCGCCGAGAAACATTTTTGCAAACGTTTCATCGTAAGATTCCGTCCTTATTGCGCCCGTGCTTAGATTCACCTTGATAATGCGGCCATGCTGTCCGGATAGTTTCATGTCTCACACTCGTTACTGTTTTTTTCGGAAGATATTTACGTTGATGAACTCGTAACAACTGGCAAAGAGCTTTGAAAACCGGATGGCACAGTAACGGCTCCAGATTCGAGGCAAGCAAAACCTGAGGAATGAGGCATACCTATAAGTGCAACCCCGTGACGAAGGTTGCAGCTTAACGAAGAAGGTGGAGTTGTTACGAAGCCATCAGCGTTGGGGGCAACTCAATAAGAGAGCTTCCCATGGTCAACGGTCATGCTTCTGCTGACTGCTAATCGCTCATCCAGGAATCATCAGCGCTGGTAATCTCTTTTTTTGAAAGTATCAGGCCCGTTTCGACTATGTCCCAGGTTGGCACGCAGCCATATTTTTCAGGAACGACTTTCAGCCAGACATCCGACTTCACGTACTCCTCCACCGCTTCCGCGGACTTGAATATGTACAGGGCACCCCATTCCTGCTTCTCCTGATTGCACCACCAGCACTTGAATTCAAGCGATTCCATTGCCATAAACTTGGGATAACTGCCCATGAACCATTCCCGCATCTCTGCGGTCGTTTTCATTTTTCCGGGTTTAAATACACACCTTAAAGCACGTTTTTCAGTTTTCATTGTCAACCTCTTCATTCAGGGTAATAGTTTGTTTGTCTCAACCCCAACATTGCCGTGGTAAAAAGCGGCTAGGCTATTTCAATAAGCCCTTTTGTGCCAAAGACCTTGATCTGGTCGCCGGTCTTGATCACGGCGACGATGTCCTCGACAAAAGAGTCCATCATCGGAATGTTACTGACCATGGCACATTCAACCGTTATCGGGTCGGCTTTTGGACAGAGAATGGCCGCCGGTGCGTTGCCCATTTTTTTGGCGTGATACATGGTTATCGCCGCGGTTACCGCTCCCTTGGCGGCCGGGATCACCAATACTTTATCACCGATTTTTTCCCCATAGAGGGGATGTCCCTTGATCCCCAGAGTGCCGGTCTTGGAATCAAAATCAGTGGTGAAATTAAAGGGTTCCTGCAACACAAACGCCTCAGCTTCCACATTGCCGCTATTTATTGTTCTTCCTTTCAGCTCCATCAAGATCCTCCCTGCCAATTTCCGCTTATGGCCGCATTGATGCAATGTTCAATTTCACCGACTACCACTCTTATTCTGCCTTTTGAAATGATCGAAATATAGTGGGCTGTTTTGAAGGAATTGGTTGCCACGGTTTGAACAGCATCTGGAATGGGACAGTCAGGGATGGCTGCCATGCACGCCCGTGAGATAACCCCCCCGGCCTTCTCAATGGTTGTGGTGCAACCCATCGTCTCAGCCAGATCATACAACTGATGAGCGGTGCCGATCCATAACCCTTGATTTGCGCCAACTTGTCTGTTCTCCAGTATATCTGCGACCTTTTTCAGTTCCTGGATGCTGCAATGGGGGCAACCTAAGATGACCAGATCGATCTGTTCCGTTTCTTGATAGAATTTTCCCCGAGTTTTTTTAATTTCTTTGCTGCCGATCTGGACCACTTCTTTGGGCTGCTTATCTCCCAGGGCGGTTTGCACGTTCGGTGCTTCGGGTGTAATGCCGACTAGATGGCACATACTGACGGCGCCTGAAGTTGAAATCGGATGCAGAAGATATTTCAACCGGTCGAAGACAATGTCACGGCTCAGGCCGGTGATCGCAACATTTCTTTCCTGGGCAATACCGCCGATGTAGTATCCTATAGCCCCGTAATCAGAGGTCGTCAGCGAAGCCGTGTCCAGATCTTTAATATCAAACAAGATTTCGGCATACCGGTTTTCATCTAAAAACAGCCCCCAATCGGGAGCTCGCCCGGTGATGGCGATCGCCATATTGACCACCGCACCGTCTCGGTTTTGCCTTGCGCCAACGATAGAATTGACAAATAACTGCGTACTGCTGCCGAACCAGGAAACATAGTCGTCCTTTCTCGGGAAATTCCCGGTGTACATCGGCACACAGGTAAAGGTTTGGAAAAAACCGAGGCGGGAATAGATTGCCATTCTTCTTTCATGATCGCCATTTCGCGGGATGCAATGTTCCTTTGCGATGCCCATCTTCTCATAAGCCAAAGGATCACAAAGTGACATGAACGGATGTATCGTCGTGAACGTTTTTGCCTGATCCACCCCTTCGGTCAAATCTTCCAGCAGGTCCAGGGGAAAAGCATTAAAAACGTGTGCGCTGGCAACCTTAACCAGTCTGTCGGCACCAAAGGCTTTGCCATACTTGATGAGAAAGGTGATGCATTTTTCCATGCCAGGACCATGTTTCCCCGTGGCCATGGCCTCTTCTTCCCTTGTCAAAATCATTGACAACCCTCCTCCCCCTTTTTTTACGTTCCATAATGCCCCCAATTTCTGTTCCTTGTCAGGCATGTTGTTTCTTGTTCTTGGTCTGATCAGTGGCCGCTAGCCACTGATCAATACAATTCTTTCTGAAACGCCAGTGCTTGCCAATCTTCTGGCCCGGGATGGTCCCTTTCCGGGCTAATTGATAACGGATTGACTTGGAGATCTTCAGGTAGGATGACAGCTCATCAATGGCCAGTCTACTGTCATACTTTTCGGTCATTATCATGTACTCTGCGCGGAGACAGGCTGCAATCTGTATCAGTTCCTAGCAGTTGCTAGACGCTTTGGTCAAGGAGTTTCACTATAAAAAATATGGGTATTTCCACATGGGGAAGCATGTGCGAAGGGAGGCCTCAGTCAAAGGAATGTGTTGGACTGTCTGCAAATAAAAAACCCCGAAATCCTTGCTAGGACTCGGGGTCTCGGAAGTAACCGGACGTTGCCGGAATGGTTGTTGGTGGCGGTGCAGGGATTTGAACCCCGGACACTACGGATATGAGCCGTATGCTCTGACCACCTGAGCTACACCGCCTTCTCTAATGAATTCAAGCGAAAGAGGGCCGTTATATATCGATTTTCCCCCCCTTTGTCAACCAGTTTCAACAATTGCTGGCATCTCTTCAAAGAGTTTTTCCTGTTAGAGGGAGAGGAGCGAAAAGACTGCTTCACCGGCCAGACGGGTTCTGCCCTTTAGAGCTGCGAGTTCGGCCAGGAAGGCGCATTCGATAATGTTTCCCTGCATTTTTTTCACCAGTTTGATGACCGCTTCCACCGTGCCGCCGGTGGCCAGGATATCATCGGCGATCAGGACCCGCTGGCCGGGTTTGATGGCATCTTTGTGGATTTCGAGGATATCGGTGCCGTACTCCAGGGTATAGCTTTCCTGAAACGTTTCATGGGGTAGTTTGCCGGGTTTGCGCACCAGCACGACGCCGGTGTTAAGCTTATAGGCTAGGGCGGCACCCATAATAAACCCCCGGGCTTCAATGCCCACTACCACGTCAATCTTTTTGTCAAGGTAGCGGTGTCCCATCAGGTCCACCACCCGCTGGAAAGCCGTGGCGTCGGCCAGCAAGGTGGTGATATCCTTGAAAACAATGCCGGTTTTAGGGAAGTCGGGGATGTTGCGAATGACTTTTTTAAGATCTTCCATTGCCGTCTCAGAAGGATTGAACGAGGTTGAAATCCCTCACTGTATATCGTAATTTTTTTCCTTGAGGCAAGCTATTTTTCCCTGGCTACCCCGATGAAGTTCTTTGTAAACAGGCAATGATCTGATTAAGCGGTTGACAGGAGGAAAAGCCAGAGTGTACATAAGCCCATTGGGAAACCGTCATTTGCCGGATCAACGATGGCAAAGGCCATTTCGACACTATCGAACAGCCATCCGGTTATGGTTGATTATTACTACTGGCAGGCAGCTGCCCTGCGGATATTCCTCTGATGTTTCCGGTGGGGATTACTTTTCTACCAATAGTTTCTGACCTTGCTGAAAAATAACTATCTGATAATTTTCTGGTCCCGTTGTCTGAGGCTTGGCAGCAGAGGATCATATTTCTCCTGGTGCCGCCGCTTCCGGCTGCCTATCCTGATGGTTTTGGCAGGTATGGTGCTGGTTTTCATGTTCCGCTGGCCCCAGGTTCGCTCCCACCGTTTCCCGGTCTTGGAAAGCAGTTCCTGCTGTACCGTTGACCAGCGGGAACAGTATGTTCAGCAACCTGAGGTAGAATTTTCGCTGGCCGCCCTCTTTCCGGCTGACTTTTTTTCCCAACCTTCGCCGCCGGTACAGTTCTGCTCGACTCAGCGGAATGCTCAGGTGACCGTCTACACCACCTTGGAGTCTGCTATTCAGGAGCGGCTGCTGACTCTCCTGCGGCGTTATGCCCCCCTAGCAGGCGCCGGTGTGGTTATCGAGCCGCAAACCGGGGCGGTGCTGGCGATGGTCAGTTACCGGAACAGCGAACAGCAGCCTCCGGTGCTGGCGGCGGGAAAGGATAATTATTGTCTTTATGCCGGGTTTCCGGCTGCGTCGTTGATAAAAATTGTCACTGCCGGGGCGGTGCTTGAAAAAAAGGGTTTTACCAGTAGCAAGACGTTGCCGGTTGCCGGTCGCTTCCATACCCTTTATAAACATCAGATAGGCCTCAAACGTCCCCGTTTCAAACCTCAGTCGGTCTCCCTTGAAAAAGCTTTTTCCCTCAGTGTTAATCCCTATTTTGGCAAACTTGGGATCGAGGTACTGGGCGAGCAGGAGCTGCAGGAAACGGCCCAGGAATTTTTATTTGACATGCCGATGGTTTTTGATTTGCCGCTGGCGGCCAGCCAGATTATGGTGCCTGAATCGGCCTATGAACGGGCTGAACTGGCCTGCGGTTTCAATACGGAGACCACCATCTCCCCTTTGCATGCAGCGATGATTGCTGCCGTGCCGGTGAATGGCGGCAAGATTATGCGTCCGTACCTGGTGGAGCGTCTGGTGGCCGATTCGGGTGAGGAGGTTTTCTTTCGTCATCCTGAAACCTTGACCCAACCGTTGCAGGGCAAAAGCCTTCAGGATCTGCAGCGTCTTATGCGGGCAACGGTTCGTTATGGGACAGCAAAAAAAGCATTTGCCCATCTTCGTCGGGTGCGGGGTTCGCGCGACTGGCTGCTGGGCGGTAAAACGGGAACCATCGATTTGCCTTCCCGCGAGGGGCGTTGCGAGTGGTTTGCCGGCTATGGTCAGAACGGTGAACGACAGGTGGGGATCTCCCTGGTTCTGGTGCATGGGAAAAACCGGACCATCAGCTCCTCTTACCTGGCGGCTGAAATCATCAAGTCAGCCTTGCAGAAAAAACCGCTGAAGACGGTGCTGGAGGAGCATCGCGGATGAAAAAAAAGGCCATTCACCATCCCTTGTGGGTTTCCGGCAAGCGCTACTATGACCTGAAGAGCTATTTTGCCAACCGCTTTGGTGATCGGGTATACAAAATTTCTCTGGATGCCGGCTTTACCTGTCCGAATCGTGATGGCAGCCGTGCCCATGGCGGCTGTACCTATTGTGATGGTCGGGGATCGGTGCTGCGTCAGCAGGGAGCATTGCCTTCGGTTACGGAACAGTTGGAGAACGGCAAGGTTCTTTATGCCCGGCTGCGAAAAGCCATGAAGTTTATCGCTTATTTTCAGACGTTTACCAATACGTATGCACCGGTAGAACGCCTGCAGGCGCTCTACGATGAAGCGCTGGCGGTCCCTAATGTGGTTGGTCTGGCGATTGGGACCCGTCCTGATGCCGTAAGCCGGGAGGTGATGGATCTCTTGGCCGGATATGCCGAGGGTTCTGAGGTCTGGCTTGAGTACGGTTTGCAGTCGATGCATGATCAGACCCTGGCCAGCATAAATCGTGGCCATGATAGACGGACGTTTGAGGAGGCCGTGCAACTGGCGTCAGAGTATGGCATCAAGCTCTGTGTCCATGTCATCCTTGGTCTGCCCGGAGAGAGCCCGGAGATGATGCTTGAAACAGCAGCGTATGTTGCCCGGCTGCCGATCCAGGGGATCAAGCTGCATTCGTTGCTCCTGCTCAAGGGAACGCCGCTCTATGAAACCTACCGCAGCAGCCCTTTTCCTTTTTTGAACCGGGCTGAATACGCCAGGTTGGTGGTCCGCTTTCTGGAAAAGCTGCCGCCCCGGGTGGTTGTGCAGCGCTTAACCGCCGAAGGGTATCGTGATATCTTTACCGCCCCCGCCTGGGCCAGGAACAAACTCCAGGTGCTGCAGTCTATTTTTGACCTTCTTGAAGAGGAGGATACCTGGCAGGGTAAATTGACCGCTGATCATGAATGATATTGACAGGTACCGCGGGGCTATGCTAGGTTTGTTCACAGATCGTACTCTTTGATGACGTGCTGATTAAAGGTATGGATAATCTTCTCTTCATTTGTGACTGACTGGAAATTGCAGGGTTAAAGATTGCGTGCTGATGCGGGTATGGCCCCGGCTGCCAGTCGGGATGATTGTGAGCCGGGAAGAAAGTATGGGTGTCGCGAGTATTCCCTTGAAATGCAGCTGTATCAGTTGACGAAAAAAATGGCTCGCTCTGACCTGCCACACGAGGAGCGGAGCCGCATAGAGCGGCGGATTGCCGAAATTGAGAAGACCCTTGATTTCTAATGTTTTTCCGGCTTTGCTGATGCAGGAGTCAGTTGATGGGCAACGGCATGGATAATCTGGCGGCTTTGGAAGACCGGGTGATTGGCCTGCTGGACAGACACCGTGATCTACAGGATGAAAACCGGGCCTTGCAGGAGCAGGTGGCCAGCCACCGCGACCGGGTGGCCCAGCTTGAACATGAAGCTAAACGGAAAGAGGAGCTACTGGCTGTGGTTGAAGGCCGGATTGATCTCCTGCTGCAGAAGTTGTCCGATGTCAGTTTTCCTAATACTCCCCTGCTGCCGGGAGGGCTTGGTTGAGTCGAAGGCAGTGCGTGCTGTTGCTCTCAGTCAGTGATTGAGGATTCTTGAGTTCATGCTGGAAAAAAAAAGTGTTACGGTAGCGATCAAGGGACAGGAATATACCATTAAGACCGAGGCCGATGAAGTCCATGTGCATTCGGTTGCCGAGGAAGTCAATGGCCGTCTGCGTTCTCTGGATCAGAAAACGCAGACAATAAATACGATAAATCTGATGGTTCTGGCACTGATGAACATTACCAGTGATTATTTGCAGGTAAAATCGGAGCTGGATTCTTTGACAAGTAGGTTGGAACAGCTCAACAGGAAGTTTCCTGCCTGATAATGGACGAGAAGCCCCTGTGCTACGCGTGATAGGTGAATTTTTTTTGAGCCAACACTTTTGCCATTGGTGGTCTTGCTCACTCTGGTGTGCATGCCCTGTTCGCAGGGAAGCCTGAAAGGGTGATAAACCGCCAAACCTGGTATCAAAGGTTCAAAAGAAGCGCTTACACGGTAAGCATGGGGGCACTTGTACTGTTTTTAAGACTCTGGGGCCGGTGTCTCGGGGGTTATATATAGATGGAGAGGATCTGATCGGGTTACGACGTCAAGCTGGAATACGGTTTGGCGGTTATGGAACAAGCCGCTGGAAGTACAATATCTGGAATGAAAACCGATGATTCAGGGTGAATAACATTCTATCATGATGGAGGGGTTCTTTCTTCCTGTTTTATGGTTTTTGCAGGTCTGGTTTGTTATTCTGGCTTAAGCACACATGGCGCTGGTTGTTTTTTTGAGATCCAGCCCCGCAGAATTTTTGCTCTGGTGACCACAGCCGAACCAGTATTTCCCCAGGCGTAATCCTGCCAGTGTTGGCATAGCCGTACCTTGCTGTTCCTCGCTATCACCTCCTTCCACCAGCTGTCACTCAGCATGGCCCCACTGTTGCCACATCCGGTTTCTGTTGCTCCATTTTTGTAAGTTTTGCCGGCAGCCTGCGGCAATTCGTTGAATTGTTGTCTGTCGAGGCGCTTCAGTGAACGACGGCATTGGTTGCTGAACTAAAGGACGTAAGGACATCATAATGGGCGTTGTTAGTGCTGCCCTTGTGGTGTGATACTAATACCCCCTGCAGGGGAAGAGCGGGAAGGAACATATAATGAGTATCTATGTCAGTATTATTATTGCTGTGGTGGTGGCCATGGTCGTTGGCCTGGGGGTGGGTTATGTCCTGCGCAAGAAAACCGCAGAACGGGAGGTGGAAAGTCTTGCCAGTGAAGGGCAGAAGATCATTGCTGAGGCTTATAAGGAAGCTGAACTGCTGAAAAAAGAGGCAACGATCCAGGCCAAGGATATTATTTTTAAAGCAAAAACCGAATTTGAACAGGAAACGAGCGAAAGACGGAAAGAGATCCAGTCCCTTGAAAAACGTCTCCTGACCAAAGAGGAGAATCTGGAACGCCGTTCAGATAATCTGGACAATAAAGAGGAGGAGCATCAACGGCGTGAGCAGAGCCTGCAGCAGCGTGAAAAGAATATGGCGGCCAAGGAAAAGGAATATCATGCTCTGGTTGCCAAGGAGAAAGAGAAACTGGAAAGTATTGCCGGTATGACTTCGCAACAGGCGAAAGACACCCTGATGGATATTATGGTTGATGAGGCCAAGCATGAATCGGCCAAGCGGATCAAGCAGGTGGAGGATGAAGCAAAGGAGGTTGCTGAAAAGAAAGCCGTCAATATTATCAGCCAGGCAATTCAGCGATATGCCGGGGATTATGCCACTGAACGGACCATATCGGTAGTTAACCTTCCCGGGGATGAAATGAAGGGACGTATTATCGGCCGTGAAGGACGGAATATCCGCTCTATTGAGGCTGCCACCGGTGTTGATTTGATTATTGATGACACCCCTGAAGCCGTGATTATTTCCTCATTTGATCCGGTACGACGTGAAATTGCCAGTTTGAGTCTTAATCGCCTGATTGCCGATGGCCGGATTCATCCCGCCCATATCGAAGAGGTGGTGGACAAGGTCAAGGCTGAAGTGGAGCAAAGCATCAAAGAAGCTGGTGAGAAAGCAATCTTTGACCTCGATCTCCATGGCATGCACCCGGAACTTATTCGCCTGGTTGGCCGGCTCAAATACCGGACAAGTTATACCCAGAATATTTATGAGCATTCCATTGAAGTTGCTTTTATCTGCGGTATTATGGCCGCCGAGTTGAAACTGCCCATGAAGCAGGCACGCCGGGCCGGATTGCTGCATGATATTGGAAAGGCTGTGGATCATGAAATTGAAGGGTCACACGCGGTGATAGGTGCTGATCTGGCCCGCCGCTATGGCGAAGCGCCGGAAATTGTTCATGCCATTGAAGCGCACCATAATGATGTGGAAGTGAACCAGGTTCTTGATGTACTGGTCCAGGCCGGTGATGCCCTGTCCGGTGCCCGTCCCGGCGCCCGGAAAGAGATGCTAGATGCTTATATCAAGCGTCTTGAGGCACTGGAGAACATCGGCAACTCTTTCAAAGGGGTTGACAAAACGTTTGCCATCCAGGCCGGCCGTGAGATTCGCGTGATTGTCAACCATGAAAAGATCAGTGATGAAGATGCCGTCGTTTTGTCGCGGGATATCGCCAAGGAGATTGAGAAAGAATTGACCTATCCCGGTCAGATCAGGGTTACCGTAGTGCGGGAAACCCGGGCGGTGGACTACGCCAAATGATTCGCATAGCGATTATCGGCGATATTGTCGGACGGCCCGGCCGGCGGGCGCTCAAGGAGCTGGTGCCCGGGCTGGTTAAAGATCATCGACTGGATATGGTTATTGCCAATGGTGAAAATGCCGCCGGTGGATTCGGTATAACCGCAGACATTGCGGAAGAATTGCTGCAGTCCGGGGTTGACGTCATCACGTCGGGCAATCATATCTGGGACCGCAAGGAGATAGAACAGTACTTTGATACCCAGCCCCGCCTGCTGCGGCCGGCAAATTTCCCGATTCAGGATTACGGCCACGGTCATGTTGTCGTGTCCTGCCGCACAGCACCGGCGGTACAGGTTGGGGTTATCAATATTTCCGGCAGGGTTTTCATGGGTTCCCTTGACTGCCCCTTTCAGACGGTGGTTCCTCTTATTGACCAGATCCACGAACAGACCAATATTGTTATTGTTGATTTTCATGCCGAAGCCACTTCAGAGAAAATGGCCATGGGTTGGTATCTGGATGGCCGGATTTCGTGTCTGGTGGGCACCCATACCCATGTTCAGACTGCCGATGAGCAGATCCTTCCCGGTGGGACGGCCTATATTTCCGATTTGGGGATGACCGGCGCAATGGATTCAGTGATTGGCATGAAACCGGATCGGGTAATTGCCAAGTTCCTTACCAGTATGCCGCAACGCTATGAAGTGGCGACCAATAACGTTCAGCTGCATGGGGTGTTGTTGGAGGTAGAGAAAAAAACCGGGACCGCCCGGAGAATAGAGCGTCTGAAAATCAAGCTTTAGCTGCCAATTACCTTATCTTCGTCGAGGACGACGAAACGGTCAAGTTTTTATCTCCTTCTGCCGATAAGTAAGAAAAGCCAGAAGGAGATATTTTTATGGTACGTGCTGTTGATATGCAGCAGATGCTGTTGCAGTTGCCGCTGGTCAGCAAGGTCCAGCATCAAAGTGCCCATGGTGCCGAAGTCGAGCAAAGCAAACTGGTGCAGCAGCAACTTATGAAAGAAGAGCAGCAGCAGCGGGATATTAAAGAGATCAATGAGGCGGATCGCCCGCTACTGGATAACAACCCGCGAAAAGAGA
This sequence comes from Candidatus Anaeroferrophillus wilburensis, assembly GCA_016934315.1. Lineage (NCBI taxonomy): Bacteria > Deltaproteobacteria > Candidatus Anaeroferrophillales > Candidatus Anaeroferrophillacea > Candidatus Anaeroferrophillus > Candidatus Anaeroferrophillus wilburensis. The sequence goes on from JAFGSY010000034.1 coordinate 14,685, forward strand.
AGGAACAGCCGGACCGCAAGTTCTCCCAGAAAAGACAGTCATCATCTCCTGCTGAGTCTGGTGAGGCGGAAGAAGCCGGACAGCTTCGCAAGGGAGGAGCCTTTATTAATATTACTGCCTGATGTGCTGCCAGTGCTGCATAATGTTCAGTCAAAAACCGGCTGATCTGCATTGCTACAGCTTCCTGTCCTTCCCCTCCGCCAGCTAAAGCACGACATTTTCCTCAAACCAGCTTTTCAATCCTGCCGCCAACCATCACCATGGTGATATGGTTATTATCCGTATGTCTAATGAGCTTTTTTAGCTCAAGTAGAGGTTCAGAATCCTCAATCTGAACAGCAATGATGTCCGCCTGAAAACCAGCCTCAAGCTTACCGGTTTCTGTAGCCATACCCAGGGCTGCCGCGCCGTTAATGGTAGCCATGGAAAGGATCTCGGCTCCGGTAATTGTCGGAAATGTCGCCGCCAGAAAACGCATTTCGTCCCAGAGACTGAGGGTGCTGACACTGGTCAGGCTGTCGGTTCCCATGGCCGGCTTAAGTCCCAGTGAGAGCATGAGCGGCAAATCGGCAAGCGGATTCCCCAGGGTATGGTTGCTGCGCAGGCAGACAACCGGGATAATTCTCTTGATGAACTGCTGCAGCTGCTGTTTTGTTGCGTTTCCCAGGTGCACTGCACTTGTGGTGTGGGGGAGTTTCTGTTTCAGGAGCAGGTCAATAGAATCCTCTTCCGTAGGAGGGGGCAGGTCTATCTCCTGCCAGCCCACAAAAGGATAGAGCCGCTCCGCAATGGCCCCCTTTCTCGCCTTAAAAAAGGCTGTTTCGGCAACCGATTCTCCCACATGTATAGTGGTCGGCAGATTGTTGCGGCCTGCAAGCGCAAGCAGTTGGCGCAGGTGGAAAAGGGATACCGTATAAGGTGTATGTGGGGCGATTCCCGGCCGGGTAAGCATGGGGTCAGGAGGATGGTAGGCGGTAATGCTCTCCTGCACCGCTCTCTCAAGCTGCTGCTTTTGGTCGATACCGATAGCTTCAAGAAAATGAACGGCCCTCAGCCTGCTTGTCTGGGTTTCAGGTGCGGCAAAAATCAAGGGACTGCGAAGATCACCAACTCCGGTTGTGCCGCTGTCCAGAAGCAGCTCTTCGCCGTGCACAATGCCTTTGATGAAGGTTTCAGGAGCGGCCTTTTTTTTTGCGCTGATGATGTCGATGATCCAGGAGACGAAGTCAGTGCTTCCAACAGCGGGGCAGAGATGATGGAAGCCGCTCAGCTCAAGGTGGCAATGGGCGTTGATCAGGCCGGGCATGATAAGGGAATGTTTCCGGCGAAGATGCACATCGCCGGTTCGGGTCAGGGGAGTCAGCTCATTGGCCGGAGCCGCTGCCAGAATACGATTGCCTTCGATAAGGACTGCACCCTCGGCAATAATGTTGTCGGGGGCCACCATTACCCAGGGAGCTGTGAGCAGGTAGCGGCCGGGCATCAGCTTGATGATTGGGAGACTGCGTGGGGAAGCTCGGCCAAAATACGCTGCAGCTGATGGTCAAGATCGTTGAGGATGGCCAATAATTCTTCCTGATGAAGATTTTCTTCCAGCAGGCCATCTTGCTTACGGGCCATGTCCGTAGTGCTCAGATGGAGAAAGTCGGTAAAAAAATCTTTCAGCAGTTGGGCATATTTTTGCAGGTAAGGCCGCAGGAAAAGAAACTTTATCTGTTCCTGATAATCCAGCAGCCGCCCTTTTAACTCTTCTTTGGCATGATCCTGGAGCTGGGCGCGGATGGACTCGGACCAGGATGATTTTTTGCGCAGCCGGCGAATTTTGTCGAGCAGAATTTTACCAACCAGTGATATCTTGGCTACGGCTGCAAAGCGTTCGGTAATGGGCAGGGTGAAACTGAATGACGGCATGGTGGCAACCCAGTTGATCGGCGCCGGCAGGTTTTGCTGTTCCTGATGGCTGATTGTTCTGCCGGTTGCCTTTTCCAGCAGGAAGAACAGCGGTGCACACTGTTCATCCACGGCCGTATTGAGCTTTTTCTCCATCCCGCTCCACTGTTGTCTGACGGTGATTTCCAGTTTTTCCTGTAGCCGCTGGTGAACGGACTGTTGAAAATGACGTTCGAGAATTTTTACCGGCAACAAGGGGTTTTTGGTCTTGTCGGGCAGCAGATCTTTCGGTGTCTCGTAGTTGTTGATAATATCTTCAAGGGCTGTGATGATGCTTTCTGAGCTGTTTTTAGAAAACCACGACTCGGTTTTTTTAAAATACTCTTTCTCCAGTTGCAGGGTGATAGTTGTCAGGGTGCTGGTCAGTTGTTCTTCCACCTGTGCCAGCTGCTCCCGGCTTTCCTCATAATCATCTACCGTTGCGCCGATCTCCTGACGGTGGTTGGCAATCAGCTGCTTCCTGGCCCTGACCAGGGCCTGGCTTTGGGTGGCAATATGGGTTATCCTGCTGTTCAGGTGGTGCGTGAGTGACTGACTTGCCTCCTGGCTGACGATTTCATGGAGATGCCGGAGAAAGGTTTCCCGGGCGGCTGACGACTGCGCTTTTTTTGCTGTTTCCTCCTGCCAGAGAGCCCAGCGCTGCTCTTCAACCTTTCCCAGGGAAGACGCCTGCCGCTGTTGATCATACAGGTGGTAGAGGGCGGAAAAGGCATAACATGGCTGGCTGAATCCCAATTCCGCCAGTTCCTCCTCACAGCGTTTTAAGATGGCATTCATGTTATCAACGGATTGGTGTTCCATGAAGTCGCAGTTGAGGACGAAAAACAGCCGTGTATCAAGCCCAAGCTGCCTTAGATGTTCAAAGAGATAATAGTCTGCCTGGCGGAGGCCCATGCGGCTGCTGATAACGTAGATCAAAAGGGGGCTGCTGGCCAACTGCTGAATGGCAACTGCCTGTTGTCCGGGGCTCGGGGTGTCGAGACCCTGGCAATCCTGGAGGACGACATACTCAGGAAACGAACTGAAGGGACAGGTAAGGTGTGCCTGTTCAAGATAGGTGGAAAGAGGTTCATTGGTAATAAAGCTGGTGAACTGAGGCAACTGGTCGGGGGTAAATGTTTTGCTGAGCTGTTCAGCCTCATAGTAGGAGTTGATAGTGGCAAAAGCAGCCAGCAGGTTTTTTAATTGCCGGTAATGTTCGTTGAAACTTCCGTATCTGGTTACCGTTGTTGTGCGGGAATAGTTTTGCAGAAGTGTCTCAATATGTTGGCGATGCTCAGCGGTGAAAAGGGAGATGGCGGCATCTTCAAGTTCTTCCCCCAGCAGATAGTAGCAGCTGTTCTGGAACAGGGTGTTTATTTGGTCCGGTGGAATGAGGGTTATTTCCCCCTGCAGCTGACCATGACTGACGGTGGTCAGAAAGGTAGTGGTTATACCGGCTCCCATCGGCAGGAGAGGCTGTCCGATGAGCATATTCAAAAGGGTGCTCTTCCCCGATTTTATCGGTCCGATCACCGTTATCGGCAGCGTAAACTGACTGGTCAAATGCAAGAGCTCGTTGGTGGTTGCCGTCCATTTATCCACCCGCTGATGTTTATCCGGCATGCTTACCGCCATACTGCGGAGGGTGTCTTTTAGGGTTGTGAGGCAGTGGCGCAAGCCGGCAAGCTGTTTGTTGGCCGCATCTGAGAGCATTGCTTTTTCTCCGGAATGTTTCTTGATGTTTGCGGCTGTACCGGGCCGCTATGTGTCAGTAACTGGTCCGTTGATGAACTGCTTGCGAATCCATGGCTTGATGGTTTCCCGGCAACTCCACCTTCTTCGTTAAGCGGCAACCTTCATTACTGCGTCGTACATACAGTACGCTTCACTTCTCATATTTTGCTTGCTTCGAATCTGGAGCCGCTGCTGAGCCATCCGATTTTTGAGGATTAAGCCGATTGTTGCGAGTCCATCAATCTTTGTAAAATAAAACAGGACAATTGTAAAGGTGCTAGTTTCCTGCCGGCGCTTTAAACTATGACCATCTTATTTTTTTCCCTTGGAAAACCACCATGGTTATGGTAGAAAATTGCACCTAATCAGCTCAGTTTCATTTCTTTTCTTTCCAGATTTTCCTTTGATTTCCCTATGTTATCATGAAACACTCAAATTTTGTCCATCTTCACCTGCATACCATGTACAGTTTGCTTGATGGTGCTATCCGTTTGGAACACCTGATGAAGAGAGCCAGCGAGTTTAAAATGCCGGCGGTCGCCATCACTGACCATGGTAATATGTTCGGAGCAGTTGATTTTTATCAGACAGCCGAAAAATATGGCATCAAACCGATTATTGGTTGTGAAATCTACGTTGCTCCCGGCAGTCGTCATGAAAAACGGGCCGGAAAAGATCATGATGTTGGCCATCATCTGGTCCTTTTGGCGAAAAACCGGCAAGGCTACCAGAACCTCTGCCAGCTGGTTACCAAAGGCTATTTTGAGGGATTTTATTATCGGCCAAGGATTGACAAGGAGCTGCTTACCCTACACCATGAAGGTCTGATTGCCCTGAGTGCCTGCCTCCATGGGGTGGTTGCCGTGCATCTCGGCCGCGGGGAGCGGCAGAAGGCCGAAGATGAGCTCAGGTTTTACCGTGATTTATTTACCAACCGCCGTTTTTTTCTTGAACTTCAGGATAATGGTATCGCGGATCAGTACCAGGTCAATGAACAACTGCTTGATCTGGCTGAGACGTTTAAACTGCCGCTGGTGGCCACCAACGACTGCCATTACCTGATGGCTGATGATGCCCGGGCTCATGAAGTGCTTCTCTGTATTCAGACCGGGAAACATATGGATGATCCGAGCCGCATGCAGTATGGTACCGATCAGCTCTATTTTAAGTCGCCCGAGGAGATGGCTGCCAGTTTTGCCGACTATCCCGAGGCAATCGCCAATACCATTGAGATTGCCGAACGGTGCAACTACAAGTTTGAATTTGGCCATTATCATCCACCCCATTATGTCCCCCCTAAAGGACAGAGCCTGAACCAATACCTGGAGCACCAGAGCCGCGACGGGTTTGGCCAGCGGTTGCCGAAGATCAAGCAGTTTTATGGTGCGGATTTTACCGCTGAGCTTGAAGAACACTACCGCATGAGGCTTGAGTCCGAGCTGGCCATGATCAATAAGATGGGTTTCGCCGGTTATTTCCTCATCGTTGCTGATTTTGTCAATTATGCCCGGCAGCGAGGTATCCCCGTTGGCCCCGGCCGAGGGTCAGCGGCCGGTTCTCTGGTGGCCTATGCTCTGAAAATTACCGATATTGATCCGCTGCCCTACGGCCTGCTTTTTGAGCGCTTTCTCAATCCTGAACGGGTCTCCATGCCGGATATTGATATGGATTTCTGCATCAGGGGCCGTGAAGAGGTTATCCGCTATGTGACGGAAAAATATGGTGCCGATCGGGTTGCCCAGATTATTACCTTTGGTAAAATGCAGGCCAAGGGGGTTATCCGGGATGTGGGGCGCGGTCTCAATATGCCTTATGCCGAGGTTGATAAAATAGCCAAGCTTATTCCCTCGATCCTCAATATCTCTCTCGATCAGGCGATGGCGATGGAAAAGCGGCTGGCTGACCTTAAAAAGGGGTCGGCCCAGGAGCAGCAGCTGCTGAAAATCGCCCATGCCTTGGAGGGGCTGAATCGCCATGCCTCCATTCACGCCGCCGGGGTTGTGGTTACCAACCACCCACTGGTTGAGTATCTGCCCCTATATAGCGGTCAGAATGGTGAAATCGTCACCCAGTATGACATGAAAAAGGTTGAGGAACTGGGACTGATAAAATTTGATTTTCTCGGCCTGAAAACCCTGACGGTGATCAATAACGCGGTGCGGCTGATCAACCGTGATCAGGAAGCAGGGTATTTCGATCTTGGTGATATTCCCCTTGATGATCAGCAGACCTATGAACTGCTGGCTTCCGGAGCGACGACCGGGGTGTTCCAGCTGGAAAGCAGCGGCATGCAGTCCCTGATCCGGCGCCTGGTACCCAGCTGTTTTGAGGACATTATCGCCCTGGTGGCTCTTTATCGACCAGGACCCCTGAACAGCGGCATGATTGACGACTTCATCGATCGCAAACACGGCCGGCAGAAAAATGAATACCTCCTGCCCGAGCTGGAGCCGATCCTGAAAGACACCTATGGCGTCATTGTTTACCAGGAACAGGTGATGAAGATTGCCCAGGTGCTGGCCGGCTATTCCCTGGGCGAGGCGGATATCCTGCGCCGGGCAATGGGTAAAAAGAAGCCTGAAGAGATGGCGAAGCAGCGGGAACGGTTTATGTCCGGGGCAAAAGCCAATAAAATCCGTGAAAAGGAAGCGGGTGATATTTTTGATTTGATGGCCATGTTTGCCGAATATGGCTTCAATAAATCACATTCCGCGGCCTACGCTTATATCTCCTATCAGACCGCCTATCTGAAAGCTCATTATCCGGTTGAATTCATGGCCGCCCTCCTGATGGAGGATATGCAGAATTCGGATAAGGTCATTAAAAATATTGCTGAATGCAAGGAGATGAAGATTAAGGTACTCCCCCCTGATGTTAACGAAAGCAGCATTTCGTTTACGGTTGTGGATGAGGGGATTCGCTTCGGCCTGGCAGCGATCAAAAATGTCGGTGGTAAAGCTGCAGAGGAGCTGATTCGTGAGCGGGATGAGAATGGCATGTTCAGCTCTATTTTTGATTTTTGCCAGCGGGTTGATCTCCAGAAGGTGAATAAAAGGGTGATTGAAAGCCTCATTAAGGCGGGGGCTTTTGATTCCACTGGTGTCAGCCGGGCTAAAATGGCTGCTGTTGTTGAGGATGCCATCGATGCCGGTCAGCGGATCATGCGGGATAAACAGCGGGGACAGCTTTCCCTTTTTGATCTGGTTGGCGATGGCCATGAAGAGGTTGACAATGGCTATAGCTATCCGGATATTGATGAGTGGTCCGGTAAAATAAAATTGGCTAATGAACGGGAAGCGCTCGGTTTCTATATTACCGGCCACCCGCTCCAGCAGCGGGTGGCGGAGATGCGCCGCTGCGGCACGGTGGAGATAGTCAAATTGACCGGCTTCCGTGATCAGTCACGGGTTCGTATTGGCGGTCTGGTCGCGGCCGTTAAGGAAAAACGGACGGCTAAAGGAAAACTGATGGGCTTTATAAATCTGGAAGATGTCACGGGAACGGTTGACGTGACCTTGTTTCCCGATGCCTTTCAGCTTGCCACCCCCTATATTGACAGCCAGGAGCCGTTGGTTATCGAAGGCCGGGTTGAAGTGGATGATGAAAAGGCAAATGCAAAGGTCGTGGCGACAACAGTTCTGAGCCTTAAGGAAGCGACGGAAAAAATGGTCAACCGGGTAGTGTTCACCTTGCAGCATAAACAGCTGACCACGTTGCAGCTGTCGCGGCTGCAGAAAATTTTGTCCCGCCACCGGGGGAATTGTCCCGGTTATGTAACGGTTCGCATGTCCCATTGCGAGGCCGTATTATCATTGTCCGAACAGTACAATATCCAGCCATCCACAGAGCTGCTGCAGGAGGTGAACGACCTGTTTGGTTACAGTGTGGTGGAATTTCAAAATTGAGCGTTTTTGGGATGGTATGAAGATGCGCAAACCTGACAGCCGGAGGAACAGAGGATGAAAAAAGACAGCCGTAAGTTGACGTTAGTTATGGTGATGATACTTTTGGTTTTTGCGGGATTCGTCCTGCTGTCCGGCTGTGGAAAATCGGCTGAGCAGAAGAAGGCTGACCATCTGCAGCGGGCTGAAGCGTATGTCAAGGGAGAAAAATATAAAGAGGCACGAATTGAATATCTCAATGTGGTGCAAATAGATCCGCAGGATGCGGAAGCCCACTATCAGCTTGGCGAGATTTACTTGAAACTCCAGGAACCCCGGCAGGCAGCCAAGGAGTTTTACAATGCTGCAACCCTCAATCCTGAACTCCTGGCAGCACAGATCAAACTGGCGGGATTCTATCTCCTGAGTAAAAAATATGATGAGGCGTGGGAAAAAATTCAGCTGGTACTGGAAAAGGAGCCTGATAATCTCGAAGCACTGATGATCCTTGGCCATCTCAATGTCCATAATAAAGCTTTTTCAGAAGCGGAAGCGGCGTATCTGCAGGCGCTCAATCAAGACCCGCAGCGTGTCAGTACGCACATTATTTTAGGTAATTTTTATGGCCAGCAGGGAAATTTTGAGAAGGCACTAGTTCATCTTAAAAAGGCCGTTTCTCTTGATGAACAAGATATTGGCGCGGCCTTGTCATTAGGGCGTCTCTATCTGGGAATGGGTGACAAGGTGATGGCCCGGCAGGTGTATGAGTCACTGGTGGCTAAAAATTCTGAGAATAAAAGCTTGCGGGTTGTTCTCGTTGATTTTTACATGTCCCAGTTAGGCGACCAGCAAAAGGCTGAAGCAACACTGTTGGACATGGCGCAAGCTTCCCCTGAGGATGTGGATGCGAAGCTTATGCTTGGCGATTTTTACCGGCGAACCGGCATGACCGAAAAGGCATTGCAGACCTACAAAGATGCCATGAAGGTAGATGCTCACTCGGAGTCGGCAAAATTGAGGTTGGCCGAGTTATACCTTGATCAGGAGCAGGCTGGTCAAGCTTCTAGCCTGGTTGATGATATTTTGGCTGGCAATGATAAGAGTACAAAAGCCCTCTATCTTCGTGGGCGGCTGTTTTTGCGCGATAAAAAGCTTGAAGAGGCTATAGCCGACTTTAACAAGGTGACTGAAGATTGGCCGAATTTTGCCCCGGTTCATTATTATGCGGGCCTGGCCTTATCGGCCAGTGGTAATCTTAATCAGGCATTGATGGAACTTGAAAAAGCCAGGGAGCTGGCGCCTGGCAACCTCAATGCTAGTTTTCAGCTGGCCCGCCTGCATTATCTGCGGCAGCAGTATGCTGACGCCCTGGGTCTGGTGGATGCGGTGCTGGCCAGCCGGCCTGATGATTATCAGGCAATGGATTTGCGGGGTAAGATTTTGGTGGCCCAGCGTCAAGGTGATGGGGCGCTGGAGATGTTCACCAGGATGATTGCCCTGCAGCCTGACAATCCCAGTGGCTATGCTCAGCGGGGCCTGCTTTATCGCCTGCAGAAAAAATATGCCCTGGCTTTGGCTGACTACCATAAAGCCCTGGAACTGAATCCACAGCTGAAAGACGTGGCCGCTGAGGTGGTGGCGGTGTATATGCTCGAGAAAAAATCCGATAAAGCGCTGGAATTCTGCCATTCATTGCTACAACAGGATGCCACTGATGCTTTCGCCGATAATCTGCTGGGCAGGATCTATTTGGCTACGGGCAAGCTGCCCCAGGCACAGCAGGCTTTTGAAACCGCAATCGGTAAAAATAAAAATCTGCTTTCCTCCTATATGTATCTGGCGGGATTGTATCGTCGGATGGGAAAACTTGATGAAGCGGAGCAAAAATACGAGCAGGTCATAGCGGTGAATCCCAAGGTGCTGGCTCCTTACATGCTGCTGGGAATTATCAGGGAGCAGGGTCAGCGTTATCAGGAGGCGATGACGATTTATGAAAAGGCTCTGGAGGTCGATGCCGAATTTGTGCCGGCTATGAATAACCTCGCCTGGCTGTATGCCGAGCAGGGGGGCAATATTGACCGTGCTTTGTCCATTGCTGAAGACGCCAAGCGCCTGCGGCCGGAGGATCCAAGGATTACCGATACTCTGGGCTGGATCTATTATAAGAAGAATGTTTTTTCCCGGGCGGCCGCCTATCTGCGGGAAGCTGCGGAACAGTTGGGAGATAATCCGGTGGTTCACTATCACCTGGGGCTGGCCCTCGTCAAAGGGGGTGAAACGGCGGCTGGTGCTCGGTCTCTGCAGCAGGCCTTGTCATTGTCCGCCGATTTTCCCGGATCTCAGGAAGCAAAAAAAGTATTGGCGGAATTGGATAAAAATTGATATGAGCTTTGGCGGATAAAGTCTGTCTAGGGGAGGGTGTAAAATTTTTCCTGGTCAACGGCGATAAATATGTGAAATTTTGTGCAAAACAGAGAAGGAGAAACAGGGTATGAATTTGCAGGCTGAAGTAACGACCATGTTGAGCAAGCATCCTGCCGTCAGGGAGAATCCTGATCGGCAGAGTTTAATCCGGGCAACGGTGGAGAACCGGGAGGTTATTGTCGCTGCCAACGGGGCGGTGGCAACCTGGACGCCGCCGGAATCCACCGGCAGAAGTCCCAAGGATACGGTGACGGTCAAAAGGCCGGTCAGCGAGCACAATATCGACTGGGATTCCCCCAACAATATTCCCATTGATGAAGAAACCTTTGACATGCTTTTTGCCGATGCGCTGCAGGTTCTGGCCGGTAAAAAGACCCTTTATGTCACCGATCGGGTGCTGGGGGCCGATGTTTCCTATGCCTTGCCCACCAGGACCATCTCTGATTATGCTCTGTCGGCACTCTTTACTGACAATATGTTTCGACCGGTGCCGGATACCATTGCCCAGAGTATTTTTGCCAATCGTGGATTTACCCTGCTGGTGCTGCCCTACGATAAGCTGGATCGTGAGCGCTATAAGGGTCGATTGCGGACGTTGCCCGGTGGTTTGACCAGCAATATGGCTGTGGCCATGGATATGGATCGGTCCCTGGGAATTGTCTACGGTTCTGCCTATTGCGGCAGCATCAAAAAGCTGATGTTTACGGTGATGAACTATCTGCTTCCTGCCGAGGGCATTCTGCCGCTCCATTGTTCGGCCAACGAGGGGCCGGATGGCGATATTGCTCTGCTGCTCGGTTTGTCAGGGACTGGCAAAACGACCCTGTCGGCCGATCCTGAAAGGGCATTGCTTGGTGATGATGAACATGCCTGGGGTGACGGTGGTGTTGCCAATTTTGAGAATGGCTGCTACGCCAAGCTGATCAATCTTGATCCCCGCAAGGAACCGGAAATTTACCAGGCAATTATGTTTGAGGCACCTTTTGAGGAGCATGGCTCGATTGTTGAAAATGCCATGATCTATCCCGATGGGGTGTTTGACTTTGATGATGACCGGATGACCCCGAACTCCCGTGGGTCGTATCTGCTTTCCTGCCTGAAAAATATCAAGCCGTCTTCGGTGGGCACCCATCCTTCGACGATTTTGTTTTTGACTGCCGATGCCAATGGCGTTCTGCCGCCGATTGCCAAGTTGACCCCCGAACAGGCCATGCTCTGGTTCCTGATGGGTTATACCAGTAAGCTGGCAGGAACAGAAACCGGCATTGTTGAACCGGTGACAACATTTTCCCGGTTTTTTGGCGAGCCGTTCATGCCCCGGAACCCTGATGTGTATGCCGGCATGCTTGGCGAGCGGATGAAAGCTCATGGAACCGACGTCTACCTGGTGAATACCGGCTGGAGCGGCGGATCCTACGGGATTGGTAGTCGGATGGATATTGATGTGACCAGAAGTCTGGTGCGTGCAGCTCTCAACGGCAGTTTGAAAAATGTTGCTTATACCGAAGACAGCCTGTTCCATATTCTTCTGCCCCAGAGTTGCCCGGGAGTGCCGTCCAAGATCCTTAATCCAAGGGAGACCTGGACTGACAAAAAGGCCTATGATGCCCGCAGCGCTAAACTGGCAGCTGAATTTGCCGCCCATTTTGACAAAGCGTATGGCAGTAAAAATATTGCGCCAGAAGTTGCAGGACAGTGTCCGGGAAAGTAGCTGATTGTTTTAGCTGCAGGAATGATGTCAGGGCCGGGGATTTCCCCGGCCCTGACTTGTTTTTGGATAGGATAAAAGAGAGATCTCAGGAAGTTTTTCTGGCACTCCTGTGACGCCATATATAGATGCCGCACGCAATAACGATGGCTGGCAGCAGGTAGTAGAATGACCTGTGGGCGTATGCTTGCACCAGTTCCTGGTTGTTGCCGACCAGATAGCCGATCGCCGCCAGGATAATAATCCAGATGCCGGCTCCGAGGCCGGTGGAAACAATAAACGGCATCAACGGCATCCGCGCCAGGCCGGCGGGAAAGGAGATGTACTGACGGACTCCGGGAATCAACCGGCCGATAAAGGTGCTGAATAGACCATGCTCACGGAACATGTGTTCAACCCGCTGGAATTTTGCCTCGCTCATGCCGAAGGTGCTGCCGATTTTCAAAATTGCCGGCCTTCCCAGTTTTACCGCCAGCCAGTAGTTGAACAGGGCTCCGAAAATACTTCCCAGGATGCCGGCGGCAATCGCCAGATACAGGTTCATTTTACCGATGCTGGCCAGATAGCCGGCCGGTGGAATGACCACTTCACTGGGAAAGGGGAAAAAAGAGCTTTCAAGGAACATCATAATAATAATGCCGCCATATCCCAGTTTGCCGACGATGGCGACAATTGTAGCTATGGCTGAAGTAAGGAGATGTTTCATCTGTCCGGCAATTTATCTGAAAGCTGCAAGAGTTATCAGCCCAAGGGCAAAGCAGTACCAGGCAAAAGCTTTCAGCCGGTGTCTGGTAATGGTGATCAGCAGGATTTTGAGGGCTGCAACCCCGGTGATGAACGCTGCGGTCGCTCCGGCCAGGTAGGCGGGCAGGTCAGATATGGGAACAATAGTCAAATCACCATAGCTGAGAACAACGGCACCGATGATTGCCGGTATTGACAGCAGGAAGGAAAACCGGGCTGCTTCACGGCCGTCGATGCCCCGCAGAATAGCCGTGGCAATGGTTGAGCCGGAGCGGGAAATTCCCGGAATAATGGCCAGGCCTTGGACGGTGCCGATCATCAGGGCGTCTTTCCAGTTGATCTCGCCAATGAATTTTCGATTGTTACGGATAGTATTGGCTACCCAGAGCAGCAGGCCGGTGACCAGCAGCATGATACCCACCATCTTCACCTGTTCGAAAAGTGCGACAAACAGATCTCTGCCCAGGAAGCCGATGAGTCCCGTTGGCAGCGTGGCAAGCAGCAGCAGCCCAAACATCAGGCGTTTCTGGCGGGCAAGATCACGGTCATGGGAAAACAAACCGCCTGCCAATGCCCTGATATCCTGTTGAAAATAGATGATAACTGCCAGCAGCGTGGCACAGTGCAGGGTGACGTCAAAAGCAACCCCCGGCTGCTGGAAATCCGGCAAAAGATGTTGAGTGATGACCAGATGTCCGGAGCTGCTCACCGGCAGAAACTCGGTCAGTCCCTGGATAATACCCAGCATGACGGCTTTCAGGATGGACATGGGGAGCCCTTTTCTTTTGCTGGCCGGTTGTTTTTATCTGGTATCCGGTTTGGAGATGGCAGATTAACCCCTCAGGGCAAAATCCATCGATTACCAACTATCATTTTTAGGCGGGGAAAGGTCATTTTCCCCTGGGTACTATTTCAGCTCTGTGCAAACCCTAGTTCGCTAACAGAGCAGCAGCTCTTTGTCAATAGCAATATCCAAGCTTTCTTTTTAGCCGGTTTCGTACCGCATAGCTGCCGTACCGGCAGCTATGCGGTGCATGATGGGATGCCTTGAGTAGCCACCGGAAGTGCCTGCAAACGTGTGTCTGATGGAAAAGTTATCAACAATTTCATGGCTCTTTTAGTGATAGCAGCTAATTTCCTTTATGGGGCTAGAGATAAGTGGCTACCGTCCTGTAACATATTGAAAATAAAGGAGAAAAATTAATTAAATAATTTCGGTGGCTTATGGAACGTATGTGGTTTCTCTAATGATTGCGGGGGTTTCCTGTTTTTATCCACAAGTTACTAACAGCCCTTTCCCGGGGTGTGGTCAGGGGGAATTTTGTGAAAAATTTCGTCAAACCGCAGCCTGTTATACCTGCGATGACTACTGCCTCCGATGATGGGCAAGGAGCTGTTCATAGATCTCATGCACCTGCTCATTATAGCAGACCAGGATAACCTGCTCAATGATTGTCAGTTCGGTCAGGGTGGCGGCGATCGCCTCCAGCGCCAATGGTGCTGCCAGTTTAAGCGGAAAGCGATAGACGCCGGTGCTGATTGCCGGGAAGGCGATGGTTTTGAGGTTATGGGTGGCGGCCAGCCGCAATGAATTGCTGTAGCATTGCTGTAACAGTGCCGGTTCCCCTTTGCTGCCATCGCGCCATATCGGTCCCACCGTGTGGATAACGTAGGCGGCAGGGAGCTGGTAGCCCTTGGTTATTTTTGCTTCGCCGGTTGGGCAGCCATGCAGCGTCCGGCATTCCACCAGCAGCTGAGGGCCGGCAGCCCGGTGAATCGCTCCATCCACCCCACCGCCGCCAAGGAGGCTGCTGTTGGCAGCATTGACAATGGCGTCTACCTGAAAAGTGGTGATATCCCCCCGGGCCAGACTGATTTTATCAAGTATTTTTCTATCCATAACGGTAACTCCTGCACAGTGTAGACGTGAGCGTATCATAGCGCCCTTTGGCAAAAAAGGAAAGCGTCGGCGACCAGCGGATAAGTTGACATTTGGTTCCAGGTGTCATAAAGGTGAACAACTGAGGCATGGTTGTAACTGCTTGTTAACGGCACAATTGTTTGTGCAAAAAAATGGCATTCGCTTGCCAGCCGGAAAGCAGGGATTTCCGGCATGTCATTCATTTGTGGGAAGAGGAGCGGGTTTCTTATGGATACGGCTAAAAAAACTATTCTCGGGTTGATTGCTTCGCCAAGAAAACTGGGAAATTGCGAAATTCTTACCAAGGAGATCTGCCGCAACCTGCCGGATGGCTATCAGCTGAAGCTCATTCGTCTGCCGGCCAAAAATATCAAAACCTGCCGGGCCTGTTACGCCTGTCTTGACAACGGCGAATGTCCTCTTGATGATGATTTTCAGGCGATTATGAGCCAGATGGCTGCTGCTGATGGCATTATCCTTGCCTCTCCCTGCTATTTTATGGGCCAAAACGGCATTCTGAAGGTCTTCCTCGATCGTTGTCTGCAGATGTATCCCCATCTGACATCTCTGCGGGACAAGCCGGTCATAACGTTGGTTACTGCCGGCATCAAAGGGGAAGCCGGCTACACCGAAGCTGCCTTGCAAAGTTTCAGCCTTATTTTCGGTCTGAAGATACAGGCTTCAGCAGTATTCTATGGCGCCTTGCCGGGTGAATCGTTGTGGCAGAATCCTGCGCAGCAGGAGCGGATCAAACAATTGGCCGGGAGGTTTTTTTCCCCTGAACCAAGGCCATTCGAGGCCTGGTGCTGTCCTTTGTGTGGCAGCGATTCGGTGCAGCTGCTGGGTGGCAATCGGGTGCAGTGTCAGGTCTGCCGCAATTTTGGCACCCTTGCTTTACAGGACGACCGGGTTGTCCTGGATATCGTTTTGAAACCGGAAAATATTTTCTTCACTGTCGACCAAGCCAATCACCATCGTCAGTGGCTGCAGGGGATGAAACAGAGGTTTTTGCAGGTTCGGCGGCAGTTAGCTGAATTCCAGCAGAACTATGCTGATGACGGCGAGTGGCTGTAGGAACGGTCTGCCGGTGAGTTGGTCTCGGAGTCAATAGCTAGAAAAGGTGCTATTGGATATCGGCCAGGACCTTGTTGTAGGTGGCAATAAAAGCATCGACGACGATCGGATCGAACTGGCTGCCGGCGCCGTTTTTAATCTCCTGCAATGCAGCTTTCTTATCCAGTGCTTCCCGGTATGAGCGGGTTGAGGTCATGGCATCGTAGGCATCACAGGTTGAGATGATCCGGGACAACAGGGGGATCTGGTCATGCATAAGGCCCTTTGTTGGATATCCTCTGCCATCATGGCGTTCGTGATGGGCCTCGATGATGGGCAGAATGTTTTTTAGGAAACTCAAAGGTTCAAGGATTTTAACCCCTTTGCTCGGGTGGCTCTTGATAATTTCATATTCAACATTATTGAGCTTCCCCGGTTTATTGAGTATTTGTTCGCTGATCCCGATTTTGCCCACATCATGAAGGAGGGCGGCGTATTCCAGCTCCTTTTTATCTTCTGTTGAAAAATTCATGTTCTGGGCAACCATGGATGAATAAAAAGCGACCCGGTGGGAATGACCCCGGGTGTAGACATCTTTTTCTTCAATGGCCATAATCAGGGAGCCTACTGATTGGACGACACTGTTGTTAAGTTCGGCTGTTACTTCTTTAACCCTGGCTTCCAACTGTTCCTGATAGCGTTCCTGCTCCTCTTTCAGCTTGCGGTAATCCAGGGCCCGCTTGAGCGTCACAGCCAGCTCCTTGACCTTGAACGGTTTGGTCATGTAGTCAAAGGCGCCCATGCGGATATGGTCAAGAGCCATGTCCAGCTGAGCAAAACCGGTGAGGATGATGATCGGGATAATGGGGTAGGTGCTGGCAAGATATTGGACCACCTGTTCGCCTGAAATCTTCGGCATTTTCAGGTCACAAATGACCGCGGCAATAGTATCATGCTCCTTGTCGATAACTTTTATTGCCTGTTCACCATCTGTTGCGGTGTCGGTCCGGTAGCCAAGACTATCTAAAGCGTCGGCAAGAATCTCCCGAATGTCTGCTTCATCATCAACGACAAGAATCTTTTTTTCAAATAAATCCATAACAGATACCTTTTAGTAACAAGTCCTCGTTGTTTATACTCTTTTGGAAAGGCCTCCCATGAAAACCCTGGAAAGCCATATACTATCGGCCGAACAGTTGAAAGAACATCTTGATCGGCTACGCCATGAAGGTAAAAAAGTTGTGTTTACCAATGGTTGCTTTGATCTCCTCCATCCGGGGCATGTTACCTATCTGGAACAAGCCAGGGGGCTAGGCGACCTTTTGGTTGTAGCGATTAACTCTGATCAATCGGTGCGGCGCCTCAAGGGGAATAGCCGTCCGATTCTGAATCAGCAGGTACGGAGCATCATGCTGGCGGCCCTGCGCAGTGTCGATTTTGTGACTATTTTTGATGATTCGGATCCCCTCCGTTTGATTACGCTGCTGGAGCCTGATATCCTGGTAAAAGGTGGAGACTGGCCGGTGGAAGAGATTGTCGGCCATCAACTGGTGGCAAGCCGCGGTGGACAGGTTTACAGCCTGCCGTTCGTTGGCTCCTATTCCACCAGCAGCATCATTCATGATATCCTTTCCCGTTACCGCTGTTCCCCTGAGTAACAGCCTTCCTGTTGTCCAGGAAAACCACTTGTTGTTTGGTGAATTCAGCCATTGTCCGGGCAAAGAGATTGGTGTTGTACGGCATCAGAATAACCGACTGGCGATCTGCGGCTTTCAGCAGCTGGAGAAAACCAGTCAACGTCCTGACCGTTTCCGGTTTCTGCTGGTGCCAATCAACCGCCTGCAGTTTGAAGATGACCCGTTGCCGGCCTTTTTCCAATCTTTCGCCGGCCTTAAACAGGCGGGCCATGATCTCATGCAACTCTTTTTCTGAACCAAGGGCAAGCTCCTGGTAAATCTGCTGCTGGTAGGCCATGATAAAAAAGTAGTCGGCGGTGGAACTGCCCAGAGCCTCGCAGGTCTGGGAAAACCATGCCTGTCCCCATTGGGGAGTGAGGAGAACCTCATAATTGATATTCTGAGCAAACTGCAGCTCGGGATTAACCTGCCGGCAAGCGGCCATGAGGGCATTGGCCAGGGACTGCAACCCCCTGGCCTTTTTTTCAGTCCATTGCCAGAATGACGGTTGGTAACCGGCAATTTTTGTTCCGTGGTCGTTGAATTGGTAGAGTGACTGCGGCTTTGGCAGAAAATTTTTCCCTGAAGAGTCCGGCAGAAAGCCTACGGTATGACGCGAGGTCAGATCATCCTGAAAGAGGATGCCATCAATGGGATTGGCGGCCAGGTCCTGAAACAGTGCGGTGAGGAAGTTCTGGTTGCAGCGGGCGCCGGGATCAAGGGCACCGGTAGCCTGGTATTGTCCACTGCTAGGGTTGTATGCATGACTCTGCGGCAGCTCGGGGTGGTTGTAATTGGCATGCAACGTCGTCATCCAGGCAAAAACACGAAGCCCTTCGGCATGGGCGTCTGCGCAGACGCTGGGCAGCAGATCATTGACTACCGGAACCAGGGAAGTCTGGAAATAGACCCCTGCTGATGGTGGTGATGACTGCGAATCGGGGAACTGATGATGCCGGTCAGTGGAATTCTGGAAGACTCTCAGGATGATGGTGTTAAAGCCGCTGGTGCGCAATTGGGCAAAGAGGTAGCGGCGGTCCTCCTCGCTCTGCTGCTCCAGCAACGTGATCTGGGCACCAATAATGACTGATTGACCCATCGCCGCGTTGCACGGGAAACCCGGCAAAAAGGTCATGCCTCCGCAGACAAGAAGAACGATGGCTGACCTGATAAGGATCTTGTGAATCATGGGGAGTTCCTAGGGTGCAGTGCCTTGCGGGCACGTTGTTTGCTGCTTGGTGGTTTTTAAAAGAAGGTCCTTTACTCCTTTGTTCCGCTGACCATCACCAGTGCTTGTTCACCTGGGCTTGGATGAAATCCGTTCATGGTAAACGGGGGATTGCTCGCTGGTCGCAGGCAGTTGCCATGCTACGGAAAGAGAACAGCAGGAAGTTCCCTAATGCTGCTGATTTCTTCCAGGGCTACGTTATGCTTATCGGTCCGTTTTAAATTATTTTTAGGAATTATTACCTTTTGAAAACCGAATTTTTCTGCTTCCAGCAGGCGTTGCTCCAGCAGGTTTGCCCGCCTGATTTCACCGGTTAAACCAACCTCTCCCAAAACCATGGTCGTTGGGGCAATTGGCTTGTCGAGATAACTGGAAAGCATGACCGCCACCAGACCAAGATCGATCGCCGGCTCAATAATTTTCAAGCCGCCAATAACGTTGAGGAAAATATCTTTGTCGCCAAGCAGCATATTAAGCCGTTTCTCCATTACCGCAATCATCAGTGAAGCCCGTCCTTTGTCAATCCCCAGCATGGTTCGTCGGGGAATTCCGGTAGCCACCGAGGTGGATACCAGGGCCTGAATTTCCGTCAGAATAGGCCTTGAACCCTCCATGGTTGCGGTAACCAGGGAGCCGGCCAAATTGGCCGGCCGTTCAGCGAGAAAAATATGGGAGGGACTGTCGACACCCTGCAAACCCCTGCCGGTCATCTCAAAAACACCGATCTCGTTGGTGGAGCCAAAGCGGTTTTTCACTGCCCTCAGAATGCGATAGGGGTGCTGGGTTCCTGATTCAAAATAAAGTACCGTATCAACCATGTGTTCCAGTACCCGGGGGCCGGCGATGGCTCCCTCCTTGGTGACATGGCCAATCAGAAACAACGGGATATTGGTTGCTTTGGCAAGGCTGATCAGGTGGGCGGTTGCCTGGCGGATTTGGGTTACCGACCCTGGAGGTGAATTGTGCTCCGGTGTGGTGACTGTCTGAATCGAATCAATGACCAGGGCTTGTGGCTGCAGTTCGTTGCAGTGGGCAATAATGTTGCTGATATCCGTTGTTGCCAGCAGGTAGAGGGACGGTGCTGCAATATCCATCCGCTGGCTGCGCAATTTTACCTGCCCCGGAGATTCTTCGCCGGTGACGTAGAGCGTCAGTTGGCCGGCGGTGGAAAGATTTCCCAGAACCTGCAGCAGCAATGTGGATTTACCAATCCCCGGGTCGCCTCCCACCAGGGTCACCGACCCGGGAACAATGCCGCCGCCCAACACCCGGTCAAACTCAGCAATGCGGGTCTGCCCCTGCATCGGCGAGAGTTCACGGATTTTGTTCAGAGGCATGGGGCGTGCAACTGTCTGGATGCTTGCCAGTTCGGGTAGTATAGCCGGGTCATTGGTTGGCAGCCGTTCTTCTTCAAACGTATTCCAGGATTCGCAGGCAGGGCATTTACCAAGCCATTTTGGTGACTGGTGGCCACAGGCGGAGCAGGCAAAAAAAGTTTTTTGTTTTTTTCTCATGATTTAAAAGTCTTGACAGTCTAAAGTTTTTAGAGGGTTAAGCCGCTATTTTCACTAAATCAGGCTTGATTTTACTGCGTTTGTTACGAATTATTCG